>CAZKKF010000005.1:5804-44862 GCA_964553285.1 uncultured Candidatus Saccharibacteria bacterium
TGGGAAATCCGGGGGGACGGGCTATGCCGTGCCGCAGATCAAGAAAAAAACATCTCTCACACTGTACAAACAAATCTATCTTTGACCGCGATACGGTAAAGGGCTCGCCATGGGGGCCGTGCACCTGCGGGTCAAATATATTTCTGGTTCTTCTGGCTTTGTAATAAATGCTCATAGGGAATTTATTTCCTCAAGAACTTTTTGCCTTTCTTCATCGCTTATGGGAAGTTGGGCGAGAAACTCCGGCTCTTCGGCCAGCGTCTGGCAGAGCACAACACCCCGCGCCAGCAAACTCTGCTTATGTGTTTGCGAAAGAGAAGAAAGGCAGGTGATGGGATGCACCTTGGCCTCAAGTATCATGTCCTGCAGATTGCCTTTTTCCGGATAATTCCACCCCACAAGAGTAAGCCCCTTGCACTCCGCATAGTGAACGGCGGTTGACGTGAACTTGGTATTGGTAATGAGCCAGCCCTCGTCCACGTGCCTCTCCTTGCCGTACAAAAATATATTGGGCAAAAGGTCGTCCATCCTGGCTTTTATATAAAGCACCACTTTGAGATCGGACTTCACCCCAAGCTCGTTGTGGAACTTGGCCTCCATCATGATGAGCTTGTCATCGTTCCAGGCCACCACGTCCACCTCGTGCTCCACGCACGCTCCAAGCACCACCTCGCGGGTCTTGGTCTCAAAACCTTTTTTCTTGAAAATCTGCTCTATGAAATTTTCAAAAGGAAAACCCGACGGCCCCAAATCCATAACAGCGCGGCGCAAAGAATATCTGCGGGCCGCCGACTCCTGCCGCTCACGCAAAAGCTCAAAGGCCTCCCTGTATATTTCGGCAGTCCTCATGCCGTCCAACAAACCTTTCTCTACCTCGCTCACCACATCGCTTGAAAGCGCCTTGTCGGCGCCGGACCTCATAAGGGAACCTAAAAGCTTCTCCGGCATGAATGGCTCTCTTTCGCCGTTCGCCTTAACAATCATTATTTGGGACATATACAAGAAAGTATAACCCAACAAAAGCAAAAGCCCATGTTTAGTTTGCGCTAGGAAACCGCCCTCACGCTCGCCATGATTCCCCCTCCTATCATTCTTTTCCCATCATAAAAAACCGCCGACTGGCCGGGGGCAAGAAACTGCCCCTTGGGGAAGATAACGCTCCACTTCTTGCCTCGCCTGGACACTTCCACCGGCAAAAGCGCCCCCCTGTGCCTTACCCGAGCAAGACCTCTGAAGCCTTCCCTGCCGGCAGAAGAGCTGTTGAAGCGCGTATCTTCTAGCACCGCCTCCTGGCGCTCCTTGAGCGGGCCGTGGTCCACTGTGAGAGTGTTTTTGGCCACACTCTTCCCAACCACATACAGAGGCTCTGTACCTTCGTGGGAAAATCCATGCCTCTCCCCCACCGTATAGAGTCTCACGCCATCGTGCGTGCCCACTTTCTTGCCCGCCGCATCAAGCACCGCGCCTTTTTTGTGAGGCACTCTCTTTGACACAAACTCTTTCATATCTATAGGCCCGAGAAAGCACACCCCCTGGCTGTCTTTCTTTTGAGCCACAGGCAAACCCGCCTTTGCGGCGATCTTTCTCACCTCAACCTTTGTAATATCGCCAAGCGGAAAAATAATTTTCGGATAAAGCTCCTGCTTCACCGCCCAAAGAAAATACGTCTGGTCTTTTTCTTTGTCCTTGGGCTCTTGTATAGACCACTCTCCACTTTTGTCTTGCCCAAGCTTGGCGTAGTGTCCGGTGGCAATAAAATCCGCCCCCTGCTCCATGGCAAACTTCATCAAGATGCCAAACTTTATCTCTCTGTTGCAGAGGATATCAGGGTTCGGAGTGTTGCCTCTTTTGTACTCTTTTATCATCTCATCCACCACCAGGTGCTTGTATTCCTTTTCGGCATCAAGAGTAATGAGAGGAATACCAAGGTACGCCGCCACTCGCATAGCGTCCCTCCTGTCTTCCTTCCACTGACACACCTCCCCGGGTGGAGTCCATGAGGAGACGAAAACCCCATGCACGTCATATCCCTGCTTCTTGAGGAGAAGCGCCGAGACGGAAGAGTCCACTCCGCCCGACATTCCCACAAAGACCTTGCTTCCGGCTTTGCTTTTTATATTTTTTTTAGCGACTTTTTTCATTGACATGGCAACTCTACCTTCATGTCACAAGTTTTTCAAATACAAAAAAGGGCCGTATGGGATAGCGAATATCCCATACGGCCCGGTACAACACACCCCGACTAACCTGCGAGGAGAGCGGGCCCGACGCTGTACCAGTCATAGCTGAGCCAGCGCCAGTTCACGATGACCTCGCCACCGCGCCAGTCGAGGCACGGGACGCAGCGGTAGCCGTCGCGGTCCTGAGCGCTCTTCCAGAGGTAGACCCACTTTCCCTTGAACTCTTCCGGGTAAGTGGAAGGGTTGGCGAGCCAACCCTTGATGAGGTCATCCTCAAGGGAGAAACAACGGTCAATGAGACCAGTCTTCTTGAGGTGGGCCTCCAGGTCGTAGCCACTGATCCACGGAGCGGTCTTCTTCTTCTCGTGGAAGTAGAGGGTGAGGTTCGGCTCCGGAGTCATCCAGCTCATTGCGCTCTCCTTGGGCTCAGTTGCCCGAAGATTTAGCCTCTCACCCAAGGCGGGGCGGCGGATTATTCCGCATGGGAAGGTACTGTTTTACCTACCCTTCTACCCCCATTGTATCATAGTTGGTAGTGGAAGTCAAGGGGGAAATGGGGGCTAGAAATAAGGACGGTTTACCTCCTCAAATACCTCTCCCTGTTGTGCTGATGGCCGTCAAAGTCCTCGGCGTAGTACATGTTGCCCGCAAGGTCGGAGAGGAAATAAAGATAATCGCTTTCTGTAGGCCGCAGAGCCGCTTCTATGGAATCCATGCCGGGATTTGATATTGGAGTGGGCGGCAGGCCGCGATAGCGATATGTGTTGTATGGAGAGTCTATTTCCAAATCCATGAGAGAGAGCTGATAGGTATTCTTGCCATTTACATACGCAAAAGTGGCATCCACCTGAAGAGCGATACCGAGCCTCATTCTCTCCCAAAGTATGCCGGAAACCATTCGCCTGCTCTCCGGGCTGTTGGCCTCCCCCTCAATTATGGAGGCCATGGTGATTATCTCTTTGAGTGTTCTGCCGGATTTTTCTACTTCCTCCATGATAGGCAGCATCCTGCGATCAAAGTTTTCGCTCATGAGAGACAACACTTCCCTATCTGTTATATCGGGAAAGACAAAATACGTGTCGGGAAAAAGATAGCCTTCCGGAGCATCTTTAAGGAATCGCTCTTTATCAAAGTAAGGAAAATCCGAGAAGCGCTCGGCGATGCCCTCCACGCTCGTGCCTTCCGGTATGGTAATGCTCATGGCAACGAGCCCGTAGTCGCCCTCTACCAGCTTGTAGGCTATGCGGCACGGATGGGTCTTTTGGAAAAGTTCATACACTCCGGCTTTTATGTTTTTGCCGCCGTCCATAAAAAGCGAGCAAGCCATAAAAGGCGCGCGATACCTTATAATCCTCTCCCCCTCAAGCATATCCGCCACCTGCGATAGCCCCGCACCGCGCTCCACGGAAAAAATCACCGGATACTCGCGGCTTGGTGAAGAAAAAACGGCAAAAAGAACAAAGCCCAAAACAGCCAAGCAAAGCAGGACACTGTCCCTGCTTCCCGCAAAGCGGAGAAAAAGTTTTTTTATATCCTCCATCATCACCGGTTACATCGGCAGGTTTGCCGGAGGCTCGGCCTTACGCGAAGGTATTCTCTCAAAGGTAGGCGTCTGCGATACGATGCCCGGGAAGTGGTAAACGGTGGCGAGCTCCTCGGTGGTAAGTACGAAAGGCCGGCCTTTGAAAAAACGATACGGCGGATGGAAAAAAGACCTCCTCTTGTATGCATCCAGCAGGCGCATTTCGTTTCTGTTTTTTCTACTGCTCCTGAAATCCTGCCAGGGGTAATCGTATCTCGGGCCCCAGCCTTTTTTGAAGCCGTTTAAGGTATTTGAACTGAACTGCTTGAACACGCCAAGAAGCGCGCCGTTGGTGGCCGCGCTGTATTTGTCTTTGGGAGCAATGTACATAAGCCTTATCATGGTGTCAAAAGCGTTTTTGGAAATGGAACGCTCTATGGCGGTGATGATATCTTTTTGCACCACGGTAAGCTCGGACAGCTTCGGGCTCTCTTCGCTCTTTGGCTTGACCAGGCCTTTCTTGAGTATCTCCTCCATCTCTTTTTTGGCTGCATCTTTCCAGTCGGCTTTTTTTATGAGGCGGCCTTCTTTTGCCCCTTCCGACTTGTGCGCCTGTATGAGTATCTGTATCCAGGCCTGATCATGCGGCTTGAGGTTGCCCAAGAACTCGATCATGGCCGTGATGGGGTCTATCTTGAACTCCTCCTTGGGGTCTTTGTCCAGGCCGTAATCTATGTAGGTCTTTATGGGGTACGGGTCGGGCTTGGTGAGAGCCATCTGCGCGCCGTTGAAAGCCATATTTTCCGGATCATAGAAAACGGCGCGGGCGTAGTCGTCTACCTCGTATATTTCCACGGTCGGATACTGGGAATATATTTGCGCTTCTATGGAATCTTTGGCTCCCTTTGGAGTCCAAACATAAAAATGTATCTGCCCGCCGTTTGAAACTATCTCAAGAGAAAACCACTGCCGCACCTTGCCCTTGATATAGACATCGAGGTAATTGCCGGCCGAAACCTGGTGTAGAGCATTCAAGACTATCTCCATGGCGGCCGGGGATTTTTGTATCTCCTTCGGAATGCGTATTTCCAAAAGGATAAAATCCTGCCCGGCTATGTACTTCATCCTGACATACTTCATCCAAACCTGTGCAAAAATAACCACCAGCAAAAAAGGCAGCCACACGACATGAAAAGCCCATAAAATACCAAAAGCGGGCGCCAGCAAATCGTAAGTGTTTTCAAAAGCGGAGAACATGCCCATTTATTGTAACAGGCAAACTACCGATAATCCACGAGATAAATCTCGCAAATGGGGATGCGCGGGGCTACTCTACAATGCTGTACTTGCCCTCTTTGTCTCTCTTGAAATATTTGGGGTTCTGGAGGTTGACCAGAATAGTGTTCTCTTTGACGTAACGCTCCTTGAGCACTTTTTCCACCACCTTGTCCTTGGTCATGGGGCCGTGCTTGCGGATGATGTTTGCAATCACGTCTTTTACAACGCCGGGCATATAACCCCATTCCTTGAGAGCATAAAGTCCGCGGCCAACCAGCACGAAGCGCGAGTCCTTGATGAGCTCGTTGTGGGTGGTGGCAACATGGGCTCTCCTGTCGAAGTGGTCGCCTATGGCTTTGGCAACTTCCCTGAAGTGAATGGGCGAGCCGTGCTTGCGAATGACCAAAAAGGCAAAGTCCCTGACACCTTTGGCGTTTACGTTGGAAGAGGTGGATCTGCCCCACTCGCCCAGAGGGTTTCTGTCTATGCGGTGAGATAGGTTGAGCCATCGGCGCACCACTTCTTCATCTCTGTATTCATCCGACACGTCTTCAAGATGATCGAGAAAATCTTTTATCATCTCCGACTCCGGTATCAGATCATCGTCATCCAGATTTTCGTAGAGCTTGCGGAGAGAACTTTCTATCTTCTGGGCCAGAGCTTTGTCCACATGCCAGTGATGCTTGATGTGATCGTTCTCTTTGCCTTTTACAAACTGCGCGTCAAGCAAGAGCAGGAAGTGCAGGTGGTTTTGGTTGGACTTGTCCTTGGAGAGATGCTCCAGGAGATCGCCGTGAGTCATGATGCCGCCCATAGACCTAACAGTTTGCCTCAACTCTTCAAAAGTAGCCTCTTCTTTTGCAAAATCTTTGGATTTTCTGATTTGAGCGATCGAGTACGCATCTATCTGCCTCACCCTCTCCCTGGTGATGGAATATTTATTGCCTATGGCCTCCAGGGTCATGGGCTTGGTGTCGGCGCCGAGGCCGTACCTTTTTGTGATTATGTCTCTGGCTCTCGGGATAAGGGCCGACAAAAGGCGCTTCGTAACCTGCTTGGGCTTGAATGAAAGTTTGGCTATTGCTTTGGTCTTGACTGCTTTTGGACTCATATTTTTAACTTAGGTATATTAAAGTTTTATCATTATACCAATTTTTAGTCAAGGCCATCTGCCATTTCGTCCTTTTTATGGTCTAAAGATAATGTTGATAAGCCTGTCCGGCACGAACACCACCCTTGCCACTTCCCTTTCCCATTCCTTGGAAACGGCGGGTAGGAGCCTCGCTTTTTCAAACACCTCTGCCTCCGCGGCCCCTCTCTCCATGTTCACAGTACCCTTGAGTTTGCCGCCAACCTGCACGGCAACGGTAACCTCTTCCGAGAGCACCTTTGCCTCGTCAAAGACCGGCCACTTCTCAAGATGTATGGATGTGTCGTGTCCAAGCTCATGCCACAGCTCCTCCGTCACATGCGGGGCAAACGGCGCAAGTAATAGAAGCAGGGTTTCGTATTCTTGTCTGGAAATTGCGCTTCTTTTTTCCAGCGCATTGACCAAAATCATCATTGAGGAAATGCAGGTATTAAACTTGAAACTCTCCACGTCCTCGGAAACTTTTTTTATGGTCTGGTGGGTTAGCCTCTCATCCTCGGCACTCAACCCAGCATCTTCGGTTATTTTTTCTCTAATCCTCCAGACCCGCTCAATAAAACGTCTGGCACCAACAAGACCATTGGCCGACCATGCAATGGCATTTTCAAACGGCCCCATAAACATTTCATAAACGCGCAGAGAATCGGCCCCGAATCTGTCCACCACATCATCCGGATTTATCACATTACCCCATCTCTTGCTCATTTTGCGGCCATCTTCGGCAAGAATAAGACCCACGGATATTAGTCTTTCAAAAGGTTCCTCTGTAGAAGCCACTCCCATATCAAAGAGAAACTTATGCCAGAAACGCGCATATATAAGATGTCTGGTGGCATGCTCTGCACCGCCAACATAAAGGTCAACGGGAGCCCAGTATTTTTCTTTCTTTTTATCAACAAGGGCACTCTGGTTCTCTGTATCCGTATATCTCAAGTAATACCAAGAGGAACCCGCCCACTGAGGCATTGTGTTGGTTTCTCTTTTTGCAGGCCCTCCGCATTTGGGGCATGTAGTATTTACCCATTCTTCAATATTTGCCAAAGGAGATTCTCCCGTGCCTGTGGGTGCATAATGCTCTACTTCCGGAAGCTTTACCGGCAAGTCCTTTTCCGGCACCGGTACCACCCCATCTTTTTCACAGTGCACTACAGGTATTGGCTCGCCCCAGTATCGCTGACGGGAGAAAACCCAGTCGCGGAGCTTGTATCTTGTTACTTTTTTACCAAAATCTTCAAATTCGGCTTTTTCGTAATTTTCAGCTACCGGTAGATTATGCTTTTCCGCAAAAATCCTGTCTCTTTCATCATCTGACGGCACGCCCATAATGGCGCCGGTGCCATAGTCGGACATGACGTACTCGGCTTCCCAGACAGGAATCTGCTCTTTTGTGGCTGGGTTGGCAACATACTTTCCGGTAAACCTGTCTTCCTTGCCGGAGATAGCGATAAAAGTCGCACCAAAGATAGTGTCGGGCCGAGTAGTAAATACTTCGTAGTCACCAAATTTTATAAGCGCACCTTCCGAGCGGCCTATCCAGTTTCTCTGACTTTCCTTAATGTGCTCCTGCCACTCCGGAAGCAAAGACAGATCATTTAGAAGCCTATCGGCATAATCTGTAATCCTAAGCATCCACTGGCGCATAGGTTTTTTCTCAACAACAGTGCCACAACGCTCGCATCTGCCGTCTTCTACGTCTTCGTTGGCAAGACCGGTCTGGCAAGACGGACACCAATTGATAGGCTCATAAGATTCATAAGCCAGCCCTTTTTCAAGAAGTTTAAGGAAAATCCACTGAGTCCATTTGTAAAAATCGGGATCCGTAGTATTTATTTCGCGTGACCAGTCATAATCAAAGCCGATTTTACTTAACTGCTCTTTGAAGCGGGTTATGTTTTTTGTTACCGCTTCTTTTGGATGTATTTTATTTGCTATAGCAAAGTTTTCCGCAGGAAGCCCAAAAGCATCCCAGCCCATTGGATGCAGGACATTGTGCCCCTGCATGCGCTTAGTGCGCGAAAAAACATCTGTGGCTATATATCCTTTGGGATGCCCCACATGTAAACCCTCACCCGATGGATAAGGAAACATGTCCAAGATATATTTCTTAGGCTTATCCGAGCTTTCGCCTGCCTGATAAATCCCCGCCTTCTCCCACTCTTTCTGCCACTTGGACTCTATATCTTTAGGGTCGTACTCCTTCATTTGGAACCAAGTTTAGAACACAAAAAGCATATAAGCAAAGCACCACTTCCCCCATTACACCCCTTAAGCAACATGACTCTGGAACAGGCTCACCGCAGGCCGACGGGCCGAGGTGGAGGAAAATCCCAAGCATGGGATTATTCCGTTCTGTTCCAGAGTCATGTTGCAACACAGTCGGAGCGCGGGTAGCGCGAGAGGAGCGTGCGTTCTCAGCAGAGAACGACAGCGTTTTTCTCTTTGTTGTTTCAGCGCACAAACTACCTCGTAATAGGACGATAAATGTCCGGGTCAATCACCCTGTCAAAGCAGTAGTAGCCAGAGGGATGGTTCCAGCTTTCATTTACTTTTCCAGGTACCTGACTCATCACGCTATTTGAATCGGTAGCCCTGTCAAACTGCGCACAAAGCTTAAATGCCAGTCCGCCTGCTTTTTCGTAAACATATTCATCACCCGCCTTGGACTTCGGCAACACAAAGTTTGACAGCGGATCTTCCAACTCGGATAGATTATCCGGCAATGCCCCCTTCATCTGCCAGAAGTGCACCACCTGCCACTGGATACTCTGCAAATCCGATACCTTTTGCGAGTCATAGCGAATCTCTCTCTGGCTCTGCGGCGTACCAAGCACGCTAAAACCGAGAACAATAGAACCCACAACCAATATAGAAGCAATGACACGCCACACCGTCCTGCGGTTGCCTGAGAGACGCCCTTTGAGATCGTCTATGTAGTAGCCGAAGATGCATCCAATCACAACGAGCACAGACAGAGATTTTAGAAGAAAGCCCGCGGTCAACTCTCTGCCGTCCAGGAAGTAATAGATTGTGGTAATGAGATCGCCCGCAAGCACTGCTCCGGCAAGAAACAGCGTGATGTATATAAGCCATTTGCGCACCGCATATTCTTTTTTCTCCGGTTCCGCGGCGTAGCTCTTTTGCAGGAAGTTTGCGATAAACAAAAACAGAGGGAAGACGACTATCAAAGTGGCCACCGGCAAGCTGATAGACGGCATATAAAAGTATCTATCCACCTGCGGAAAAGCGACATTGATAACTCTAAACAAGATATTAAGCAATGCCACCGTACCCGTATAAAGCAATGCTATAACCGCAATGTGCAGAAAGAAATCCCTGGCTGTTGTTTTTGTTTTTTCCATAATGAACTAATAATACTCCTCTTATTTTTATAGTCTATTGGTACTTTCGATTCGTCACTATCGTTTCCAAATAATTACTTGAATTTTGTTACCCAACTACTTCGACCTCCTGAGGAGAGAGCATATTTTGCGAACTCAAAATTATCCACCTTACAAACCTTCAGTATCTTTATTTCTTTATTATATAAATCCATACGAGCTATTAAAATTAGTAGGATAAATATATTTTGCTTCGGTTCGGTGAACCATTTCTAGCAAATTAACCAACAAATAATCTGCGCCATAAATGAAATAGTCTCCACTTGGGTAAAGATGGGATCGTTTATCTGGGGGGAATTTGCGAATTTCCTTAAGAAGACCAACTATATCCTCCTTTTTTGTATAGTATTCGTGCATTGGAAATGGCCTATCGTTGTATAGTTTTATACCTGATTCTCTGAGGAAATCTTGCATGCAGGTTGACCCGAATACAGCAATATTACCCTTACTATCTAGCCCTGCGTATTCTTTTCTCACCTCATCTATTGCTCCTTCAAAATCAGAGCTAATTACTTCATTGTCTGGTGAATACTTTTGCTGCAATTTGTAAGTGCCGGTTTTGTACAGATATTTCCTATCGATAATATGAGTATTACTAGCAGAATCAAAAATCCCATGAAATACCTGAACTGAACCACCGCCAATATCCATAGCAATCATTGATATATCGGAGAAAGCCCGAGAGACAACTTTAAAAAACATATCTCCTTCTAAATCTTGGTCAAGAATAGTTAGCTTGTGACCTGGAAAGTACTGATCAACCAATATGTAGGCATCCTCCTTATTTACTGCAATTCTAAGGCTTTCAGTAGCTATAAATGTAACTTCGGTACAATTTATTATTTCTAATTCCTTTTTGATCTCAATTAATGCGTCTGTCAGCCTCTGAATAGCCTCAGGAACGATTCTCTTCTCTTCCGCGATACTTTTTCCCAGTAGAATTAAATAGCTTTTTTGTAAAAGCGGTTTGCTCGTTTCAATATCAAAAACGGATAACTTTGCCTTTAGACTGCCAAGATCAACAACTGCTTTAGTTTTCATATATTTCAATCCCAAACACTATAACGGGCGTTTTTTGATACCTATAAATATAACTAACGGACCAGCATCCTCTTCCTATACCCTAAACTCAATCACCATCCTTCGCCAAAGCCTACGGACAGGTAAGCATCCTCACTTTATATCAAAAACTCAATTACGTCTCCGTCCTGCACAACGTATTCCTTGCCCTCCGTACGCACCAATCCTTTGGAGCGCGCTTCCGCGTATGAGCCGGCATCCACCAAGTCTTTGTAAGCGACAACCTCTGCTCTTATAAACTTATCTCTAAAATCTGTGTGTATGGCAGTCCCCGCAATAGGAGCAATAGATCCCTTCTCAATAGTCCAAGCCCTTGTCTCATCTTTTCCTGTAGTGAAAAAAGTCTCAAGACCAAGAAGCTCATAGCTCTTCTTTATAAGCTCGTCAAAGCCCGTGCCAAAAACAGAATCAATCTCTACATGAAGTCCCGGTATGTCTTTTACAACCTCCCTCATGTTGTCGGCGGCGGCGGAAGTGTTTAGCACATAGAGAATCGGCTTCATGGTAAGAAGATGCATACCCTTCAGTATCTCTTTTTCTTCTTTTGTAAGCTCCGCGGTTTGGGCAAGCCTCCCTTCCAAGAGCACGGGATGTACTTTTTTTAGCACCGCTTCTTCTGCTATGGCCAATTTGCTCCCAGCCTTGATATCTTTCTGAAGATTGCCAAGCCTCTTGCTTACAGTCTGCTCATCTGCCAAAACCAGTTCAAGATTTATCACCCCGATATCCGAAAGCGGGTCAACTTTTCCGTCCACATGCACAATGTCATCGTCTTTGAAAACCCTCACCACCTGCGCAATGGCATCCACCTCGCGGATATTTGTAAGAAATTTGTTGCCCAAACCCTCGCCTTCTGCCGCGCCTTTTACCAGACCGGCAATATCCACAAACTCAATAACGGCAGGAATGGTTTTTTCCGATTGAGAGAGCCTGGTCAGCAAATCCAGGCGCTCGTCTGGCACGGGCACAATGCCCACAGAAGGGTCTATGGTGCAGAAGGGGTAATTTTCTGCGGGCACGCTCTTTTTTGTAAGCGCGTTAAAAAGCGTGGATTTTCCCACGTTTGGCAGACCGACTATGCCAATTGACAGTTTCACTTAGGCTCAGTATTGTAGCGGAAGACCCCCTCCCGCACAAGGAACACACGATCAAATAGCTTATTTAGCCCTTCTTCCAATCTTATATACTTTGCGCTTCATTCTCTCTCTTCTCCACATGCCAAAGTGCTTGAGATATCCGAATTTATAAACTCGTATTGGCGAAAGTCCGGAAAACCAAAGTATTCCCTTCTTTAGTTCATTGGTAGTGTCGCCAAAGACTATTCGCTGTATCAGAGGTGCAGTGTCCGAGGTGATAAACATAGAAGCGCTCTTGCCTTTGAGAAGTTTTTTCCACATATACCCTCCGGACACAAACTTATAAGCAAAGCCGGGAAGCCACACTCTGTCTATGAGGCCTTTGAGCAAAGCGGGCATAGTAGACCACCATGAAGGATAAAAAATCACAAAGTGATCGCACCACCTTACATTCTCCTGAAAGGCCAAGAGGTCCGGCTCAAGCTCCTGCTTGACCTTGTATCCGAGGTGAAGTATCGGGTCAAACTTCATGTCTCCTATATTTTGCCTCCTCACCTCGTGCCCCATTTCAAGCGCTCCTTTTTCGTACTCGGAAGCAAGGGTGCCGTTCAAAGTATCTTTGTCCGGATGCCCTAGCAATATGAATATCTTTTTTGTTCTCATATATTTTGCAAACCCTAAGTTAGTTTTTGGCCTCTGTAAAAGCTTGCTTTAGTTCCGCTTCCCTTTCCTTGGCAACAGCGGCCATAGCCGAAGCTTGGTCCTCACCCTTTTTTACTCTCGCTTCCACATCGCTTGCTATGGACTGCAGGAGGGCCGGGTTTTTGCTTGCCATGTTTATAATGATTTCCCTCTGCTCCGCAGGCAGTTGCTTGAGCTTCTGCTCCAGCACTTTCTTCAAAATAAAATCTTTCAACATCCTGCGAATTATATCAGAAAAGTTTTATCCGGCATTTTTCCTTGCGCTTCGCGCATCGTATGGGATATAATCCCCCCTGTACCCGGCTTGCCGGGTGTGCTCATTTGCAAGCCTCAGCTTCGGCTGATTAACCAAAACAACATGGACGAAAACCAGATGGATCCCCAGGTAGATCCTCAGACCACCGCGGCTCCTGAAGCAGAAGTTGCTTCTGAGACTGCGGCTCCTACTTCTGAAGAAGTAGCAGCTCCTGCTGAAGATCAGGCTATGTAAGCCCGACCTGCCTCTCCAAGAGGGGCAGAAACACAAAACCCCCCGCCTAGGCGGGGGGTTTTGTGTTTCTCTGTAGCTTGGCAGCAAAGAGAAGGCTCCAGCCTAAATCGGCTGGAGCCTTCTCGTATTACCATTGCCCGCCGCTTTGTGCAAGCTTGGAGCAAAATTCCGCTCTACCTATATGGCTTAGGCTGCTTTTGCAGAGGCCAAGATTCTAAACATCTTGGTTCCGCAAACCTCGCACAAGCCAGACATGGCTCGGCGCTCCTTATCGCCCTTTCCCTTGAAAGAAACCTCCTTGGCATCTTTCATTTGGCGCTTAGCGCGGCACTTTACGCAATATGCTTCGGTCATGAAGTTATTTCTAAAGCTAATATCCCTTACCTCCCCATTATACCATATAGGCCTAAATAATTCAAAGGGTCCCCTCAAAAAGCCAGATATTCCTCGGCTTCTCCCACTGCGGCAAAAAAGCCCACATTTTCCCTGTCTGCCATGGCAAAGACGATTTCGCCGAGCACTTTGGCCTTCTCCGAGCCGCCAAAAGCCGCCGTCTTGCGCACATATTTTTTGTTTTGGGCGGCAAAGTCGGCCATCACTTCCATGGCCTCCGCGTCATAAGTGCCCGTAAAGCCGGTCAGGTCAAGAAGTACGTTTATCTTGTGCCCTCTGTTGGCAAAGAGGCTCGCAATGAGCTTTTCTCCCTCAAGCACGTTTTGCTTGAGCGCATCAACCTTGTCCTTGGTAAAGTCGCCCGCCAAAGCTATGAGCACCAAATCGCCCGATTGAGATATTTTTAGCGGTTCGTTCATGTAATAAATACTAACACAAACCCTGTGGACCATACCGGGATCGAACCGGTCACCTCGCCCATGCCATGGGCGCGCTCTACCAAATGAGCTAATGGCCCGAACGAGAAACATATTATACGATTTTGCTTTTGCTTAAAAGAGGCCGACCTGCTAGAATACTTGACCTAGGGGCCCTTAGCTCATCTGGTAGAGCACCTCATTTGCAATGAGGGGGTGGCAGGTTCGAGTCCTGTAGGGTCCACAATTCTGAATTTGAAGGTGGCGTTGTTACAAAGCCAAGCGTTCAAACAATCCAAAAAATCGCCAAGTCGTTAGGCGTTCCAATCGAAGAATTATTAAGGTAAACTTATAAATATGGACAACAATAACGAACAAAATTTGAATACTCCTCAACAGTCGCCAATTGAACCAACTCCCTCCGTCAGTAAAAAATTAAATAGCAAGGTCGTCATTGTTGTCGTGATTTTAGTTTTAATTATAGGAGGTATCGTCGGTGTTCAATTTTATCGCCCACATTCGGAACAATTGTCAAATGAACCCAATACTCCAATTACCCCAACTGCGGGGTCTTGGTATCCCTCAAACACCGAAAATCTCAGTTTTATAATTCCAGTAGGCTGGGTAGTGAATAGTGATTTTAATTCGCCTCTACCAATAGGTTTCAAAAATCCTGCGTTCGTTCTACAGAAAACTGGCTCCGCATGTACTATCGTTGAAGCAAAGAGAGACACTGCCGTTGCAGATGCTAGAAAACAGATTTCATTCGCGGATAGAGTGTTCAGCAATTACACGCAATTTGGTGGTGATTGGTACGTTGCTTTAACTAGCGCTTCTGCAAAATATTCTTTTTCAAACCATACTCGACAGTATATCGCGGGAGAATTTCGAGTATCTTCAAATCTTCGAAATAACCCGTTCATACTCTTTATGAACGACGGCACTTTTGTTCCTGATGACTGCAACAATGATTTTAATGTAATGCTTAAAACCGTTGAACCTTACTACGAAACGGTAAGTTTAACTTCGTCTTCAAAAGGTACTCTTACTACTGAGAAAGTCTGGGATGACGCAACATCAAATGCTGAAAATAAATCATACGAACATCTTGTATTTACGGCTGACAGCTCCGAAGAGAAACGAGAAGTAATGAAGATTCCCACATATACCTGGATAGGAAGTTTCTCTGTATCAGGCGACAAGCTATACATTCCTTCAAATTCATATCACTTTAATGACGCAGAAAAAACTGCGCGGTTTGATTCTGCAATCTATGTAATCGATCCGTTCACGGGCGAAACTAGTCAAATTTCTGGCACCGTAGCGACTGATTCTTGTATAACTTCACTCTATGTACGAGATGGAGTTGCATACTACCTTGCTGGCAATTCCACTCTATGCACATGTCTTGATAGTTATCATCCATGCGCTACAGACCTATACTCGATTCCTCTTGGAGGTGGAAAACCGACTTTAATCGCACATAGCTCACTCGGAGGTTCGATACTAGGCTATGTTGAAGGCGAGAAAGCATTTTATATCAGGCAGGGTTGGGGTGACGGTGGGTGCACTTCTACTTCTATCAACAAAATTGTGGATGGAAAGGAGGAGACCGTAGGAAAATTTGGCGAATGTTTCGGAGATGATGAAGCAAGCAGCGTTGCTTATAAACAGATGCAAGAGCAAATAAGCGTGATTACGACCAAAGCGGGAGTATCTAAAATTTCCAGTAAGGGAATACATGTTGAAAATGGTACTTTACAGCCCACAATCGGTGAGGTATCAGGGGACGCAACATTTTATTTCGACAAGTAGTTGAATTTAATTTAATGAGGGAGCAATCCCCGCCGTTTTATAATATCTCCTCAAAACGGCGGGGATTTGTGCGCGCACAGGGCGGGCGGGGCAAGCACGATAAGATTTGATTGCGCCTTAGCGCAAACCGAATTGTATTCGCCTCGGGTAGCCGCGAAGATGTAGAAAAGAGCAAACAAAAATATCATAATAAGGTTGCTCTTTTCGGAGACTGAAGCGGCGAAGCAAAACCAAAAAATTCCTTTCCATTTTTTGTCGGCTCCCCCCACACCCCCCGCCGAATTAAATCAGAAAGGAAGGAAAATTTTTGGGTTTTGCCCGCACGAGGCCGCGAGCGCGGCAAAGGCGCAATCGGAGCGTACGATTCAGTCCAGAGCCACCACGCGCTCCGCGCGTGCCACATCAGTCGGGATTCTGTTCAAAATGGGTTCTGACTTTTTCAAACAAACACCACCAAACGCGAATGGTTGCCTGTCATCGCATTCTCAAAAAGACAAGCCACGAGCACCGGCCCTGTGCCACCGGGGGTCTTGGTGTATATAATCCCCTTCTCTTCCGCGCCCGAAGCATCAAAATCCCCCACCAATCTCCCATCGGCATCTTTTGAATACCCAAAATCAACCACCACAGCACCCTCCTTGCAGTCGCTCGCCCCAAGTACGCCATGTTTTCCGACACCCAAAACAAAGACATCAAAATCTTTTGCATCTTGCGGAAAGAGAGGCCGGCCTTCATCAAAAACTTCGTGTGAAATCTCTTCCTTTTCCAGCCACTTTGCTATGGGTCGGCCCACAAGCCTTCCGCGCCCCACAATAGCAATCTTTTTTTCTTGCCAGCCGGGCACTTCGCCAAGAAAATGCTTCAAAGCCCCCACTGCGGGAGGTGTGAAATTGTTTTCCCCGGACACCCACTTTCGTTTCCCCTCCTCCGACAAAACGTCAATATCCTTTTCGGCGGGAATAGAGTTTAGAAGCCCGTCCGTATCCGCTTCAAATGATAGCGGCAGTTGCAGAATAATCCCCTTGCACTTGCTCTCACTTGCCACGCGTAAGATAGCATCTTTAGCCTCCGCCTCACTTTGCACCTCCCTCACCTCAAATCCTATGCCGATAGAATCGGCAATGCGCTTCTTGCTTGCAACATAGGCATCCTGCGCAGCATCCCCCTTTGACCTCACCAAAAGCACAAAGCCGCCTTCCTCCGCTTTGCCTCGCAGACCGCCAACAATATTTTCCGCTATCTTCTTTCCGTCAAACATCGCTCCCCATTATGCACGGCAAAGCAACTCTTTCCACATGGGGCTGCCAAAGTACTTGACGTATATTCCTCGCGGTGGCAGTATCTGACACGGAGACAAATGTCTTGTTCTCTGAAGTATCCATCACCAATACCTCGCCGGGGAGAACCATGTCGAGAATGGAAACCGAAGGCCGCGGGTTGAGGGGAATGCCGGGCACGATTCGCGGAATCATCCGCGAGCGCCACCGCCACCTCGTGGAGGAGCAGGAGAGGCACCGCAAAGACGGTACCCTCCTCGAGGGAGACAACGGTGACGAGGGGTGCGCCGTGGAAGGAGATGTGTTCTCCCTCCACAACCCCAACTGCTGTCACAGGCACGTTACCGGAGAGTATCCGGTGCAGGCCTACGACCCCTGGGAACGCGAAGACGAGCGCCTGGACAGGGAGCTCGCCGAGATCAAGCTCGGGAGGCAACTCCTCAGCTAAGCGGTAGATGGAAAGATAAAAGCGGGGGGCCTCCAACACCGGAGGTCCCTTTTTCGCATCCGGATTTTAGCCTTGTTTTTGGCCGTATTTTTGTGCTTGACTTTTTATACCCGTATATGATATAATTAGGGTAGGTGCACATGATATTCCCCCTCCCCACAGGAGAGTTCCGGCTATGGCTATCGTCAAGTTGGTCGTCGAAGTGGTGATGGACGCGGCGCGTGTCATCCTTGGCCTTCCCTGCAAGTGCGGGAAGAGCACCAAGGAGTGCAACGGCTGCTGACAGCCGCGCGCCCCTGAGCGGGAAAACGCCCCTGGCAAAACTTTGCCCGGGGCGTTCCTACATAATATGGCCAACTTTATTTTTATCTTGAAGAGATTTTTATCACGTGATCCACAAACTGCGGCAATGTGGTCCCCACCCCCTCAAGGCCGTGCACAAACTCCGAGTGGCGGGCCAGGCTCGGCAAAGTATTAACCTCCAAAAAAATCACTCCCCTCTTCGGATGCACCACAAAGTCGGATTTTGAATACGGCCCCAGGTGCAAAGCGTCGTGCACTTTTCTTGCAAGGTCCTGTATGCCGGCCTTTACCTCTTTGCCTATGCGGGCCGGGTTCCACTTGCGCAGGTCGCCCGCATGCTTGTTTGCGGAAAAGACCATGCCCTCCGGCCTCTCCATCTCCGTAGGCAACATGGCATAAAGCTCTTCTCCGCGAAATCCGCGTATGATACCGCACGATACTTCTATACCCGGAATGTATTCTTCCACCAGCACAGAATCGGCAAAGGTGAGCGCCCGGGCCACGGCCCTTTCAAGCTCTCCGAAAGAGCGCACCAGAGAGACGCCAAAGGAGTGTGCCGAAGAGCTTGGCTTGACCACCGCAGGCATTGGTATCTCGCGAAAAGCGCGCACGGCCGCCTGCGGCAAATCCTCTGCGGAGACAAGTACATGGTGGGCGCGCGGTACAAAGTGGCCGTTGAGGAAATCTTTTGTCTTGTGCTTGTGAAAAGTAAGAGCATGGGCAAAAAGCGAGTGGCCGGAGTGAGGCAGGCCGTGCGCTTCTATAATGCTGGTCGCCGTGCCGTCTTCCCCGTATTCGCCATGAAGAGCGTTTGCTACAAAATCCAGGTTGCGAAGAATCCGCTCCGGGTCTTTTGGACGGCCGGAAACATGCCACATACCTTCCCTGTCTATGAACACATCCTGGGTATCGTACGTATCGGGCAAACTTTGAAGAGCTTTCAGCACTTCACTACCCGTCTGCAAAGAGACATCAAAATGTTTTGATGGCCCGCCGCGCAAGACCCCGACTTTGAGACGAGAAGATGACATGCGCTAATTATACAAGAAGCTAGGAGCGCTGTGAACGGCCGGGCGGCTTTAAAAAGTTTTTGCCGCGAAGTGCGCGATGATACCCTACGGCAAAGCGATGCGCTTCGCTGTTTGCAAGCAGTATTGAATTACTCAAGGTCAGACCTTGGGAATCAGTATTTAAGGTCTGACCTTTAGAATTCAAAATATCGCGGGCCTTGTGCTTGTCATCCTTGACCACCGAGACCACATCTATATTAAGACCGTTCTCTTTCAAAACGCTCTTGGCGGCGTTGATCTGGCCGATTCCCCCGTCCACCACTATCATATTTGGCATTGGCCACTCCTGGTGATTGAGTCGCCTTGAAAGTACCTCGCGGAGATTGGCTGTATCGTCATTTTTGTCGTGCTTGATTTTAAACTTCCTATACTGGCTTTTATTCAGTTCGCCATCCTCCACCACCACCATCACGCCCACGGTACTTTGTCCGGCAATATGGGCTATGTCGTAGGCTTCTATGCGAAAAGCCTTGCCGCCCTTTTGCGGCCCGCCGCTTTGGCCTTTTTTCAAAAGCGCCACATCCCTTATGTGGTTCAGGGCGAATATAGTCTTCTTCACCTTATCCGCCTCCTCAAAGCGGCGGGCCTTTGCATGCGCCATCATTTGCTTGTTCAGCTCTCTCAAAAGCGCGCTTTTTTTGCCGGAGAGAAAGAGCGCAATGTGCTTTATCTGCTTTTTGTATTCTCTCTGACTTATCTCGCCGGTGCATACTCCCGGGCAAAGGCCGATCTGCCTGTTGAAGCACGGCCTGCCCTGGCCGGGGCGGCACTTGTCATCCATGTATGGAAATATTCTCCTTATGATTTTCATTGCCTCGCGCAGTTGAGAACCGTGAGGGAAAGGCCCCCACTTGGCGGCAACAGAGACCCGATTGCCAAGCTCAATATCGCGCCCGCGCATCACCAAGACCCGCGGAAAATCCTCCGCGCTTTTTTCTTTTGTAATGACAACATAGTTAAAACTCTTGTCGTCTTTTTCTTTTACGTTATATGGAGGCTGATGCTTCTTTATCTCGTTGGTTTCCAAAAGAAGTGCCTCCAGCACCGAGTCTGTGGCAATAAAATCCAAAGCGGTAGCCTCTTCCACCATCTTCACAATACGCCCGCCGCGGCCCCTGCCCACGTCCTTTGCAAAATAGCTTCTCACCCTATCCTTGAGAGAAGTGGCTTTTCCGATATATAAAACTTCCTTCTTTTTTAACTTGTCCTGAGCTTGCTTGCGGTGAGCTTGTCGAACCGTTCGAAGGAAGAAATAAACACCCGGAGAATCCGGTAAGTTGTATTTTTGCAAATCACTCAATTTCATAACCGCATCCTACCACACAGGCAAGGCCTGTGTAGTGGGTACTTGACGATTGGCTGATAAATGTGATAGAGTGCGAAAAGTCTAGATCTTTCATATTTTCAGAACTTAAAGGAATGAAACGAGTATCTTGTGGATTTATACAACAGAAGTCCTTGAGATACTCGTTTCATTCCGAAGCGGGTAAACCTTTTCCAGGAGGCATCCGATGGCAAGAGACGGCGTCGCACCCCTCTCCACTGGTGAGATGGCGAGCAACATGCTCGACCTCACAGCCAAGTTCGTGAGGGTTCTCACCAACGCCGGAGTCTCGTGGGACGCTCTGATGCGCCCCGTGAACGACCGCGCGGCACGCCGGAACCTCGTCGCTTTCCTAAACGACGGGTGTCCGAAGTACGTCTCGCCCACGAGCGAGCGGAGCCTCACGGTTTCCGGATACGAGATGGCTCACGCGATTCTCGGGAAGGACTTCATCGCTCCCGAGGAGATCGTTGCGGCAAACATCGGCGTGGTATACACCGATGAACAACTCGACCAGTTCATGGCGAGTCTGCCGTCTCAGGAGGCTATCGAGTGGGCTCGGGACAACAGATTCATCCTCGTTCCCGGTCCCAACATGTCACTCTCGCTTCTTCAGATCTACTCCCTCGGCAACCAGCACTTCTACCAGAGGAACGGACCGTGGTTCGGCGAGAAGGATCAGATGTTCTCGCGTGACGAATCTGTCACGTCTGTCTGGTACGTGATCCGTAAGGGTGAAGTGCCCCGCTCTCTCTCCAAGACGTGGGATGAGCAGAAGAAGCTCATCCGCAAGGAGGAGTACATCCCTACGGGGGTTGAGATCATCTGGGCGATGTTCGTCCACAAGATGACAAGGGGGACCCATCTCTTCAAGGGGACTTGGGTCCGTACCTCAAGTGTCACCGCGAACGGTGACCGCGTGTACGCCGGGGTCCGCGATGGTCAGCTCGACGTCGGCAGCCATTGGGACGACAACCGCCACTCCTACCTGGGCGTGTCCGCTGCCCGGAAGTTCTGAAACTTGGGTTCTTGAGGGCTAGTCCCTTTTGAATCCTTGCCTGCACAGCCAGGCTTGAGCCTTCGCGCATATTTTGCCCACACGGGTGAAGTATGCCGGAGGCTCTTGTTTTTATATAAAAGCACCAACACACAGGCCTTGCCTGTGTATAATAAAAGCATGTCCTTGAGAAAGACTGAGTTTATTCCAGGGGAATACTTCCACATTTATAATCGCGGCAACGATAGGCGAAAAATTTTTCACGACAATAAGGATTATCATTATTTCCTAAAATTACTTTTCCTGGTCAATTCTGAAAAGAGTTTCAAGGCTCGCGACGTAAAAAATGTTTATTCCACCAAAAGAGGCGGGCAGTTGGTCAATATTGGAGCGTATTGCGCCATGCCCAATCATTTTCATCTTTTGATTACACCCCTGACCACAGATGGGTTAAGCAAATTTATGCAGAAGCTCAGTACCGGATTATCCATGCATTACAATACGAAATACAACAGGACAGGTTCTCTGTTTCAGGGCAAATTCAAGGCCGAACATGTTTTCAATGACGTTTATCTGAAATATTTATTCTCTTATATACATTTAAATCCGGTAAAACTTATCCAGCCTAATTGGAAAACCACTGGAATTAAAAATTTGAATAAGACGAAAGATTATCTTAAAAAATACTACTTCTCCAGCTATCTTGATTACCTGCAAGAAGACAGGCCCGAAAACTTGATAATTAACAGGTCCGCTTTTCCCGATTATTTTCCTGACAAGATTTCTTTTGAGAAAGAAATTCTCGACTGGATTTCGCTAAACCCCGTTGACGCATAGGCATACACAGGCCTTGCCTGTGTATGAGGGTCTTGACTAATCATCTTGCTTATTTTACATTTCAGGGAGAACTTCTCAACCGACAACCTCTTCAGAGAGCATCCCAATGGGCCAGCTCGACAAGGAAGGCAGGATGAAGACAGCAGGAAACCTGGATATGGGCGATAGCTTCTTCACCAGAGCCCTGATGAGGGGCATATTTCCTGCGGAAGTAAGCGGTGACTCTAATGCCGGAGAAGGCAACCCACCCCTGCCAGATGATGACTTCAACAGCCCTTTTTCCCTGGCCCTGATGAAGGGAATGCTTCCTTCGGAGGCGAGCGAGTTCTCCGATGCCCGGGAAGGCGGGCCTTCCCCCAAGCCGGAAGAAATCGTTTGGGGCTAAGTACACCCAAGGCTCCCGAAATCATCGGGGGCCTTGTACTTTCCACACCACACACAGGCAAGGCCTGTGTGTGGGTGTTTTGTGATTATTTGAGAGCTTTTTTGAGATACCTTCCTGTATGAGAACCTTTTGTGTCCGCCACATTTTCAGGCGTACCTTTGGCCACTATCTTGCCGCCGCCCATGCCGCCTTCGGGGCCTATGTCTATTATCCAGTCTGCGGATTTTATAACGTCCATATTGTGCTCAATCACCACCACCGTGTTGCCTTTGTCCACCAGTCTCTGGAGTATTTCCACCAGTTTTTTAACATCGTCATAATGAAGTCCGATGGTCGGCTCATCCAGAAGGTAAATGGTTTTTTGCAGATGCGGCCTGTAAAGCTCCGAGGAAATTTTCACCCTTTGAGCCTCTCCTCCCGAAAGCGTAGTTGCAGACTGCCCCAACTCAAGATAGCCAAGGCCCACGTCATTCAAAGTTTTTAACCTGTCGTAGATAGCCGGAAAATCCTCAAAGAAAGCAAGAGCCTCTTCCACCGTCATGGTCAGAATCTCATAGATATTTTTGCCCTTGTACTTCACTTCCAGAGTCTCCTTGGTAAACCTTTTTCCCTGGCAGATGTCGCAAGGCACATAGACGGTCGGCAAAAAGTGCATCTCCACTTCTATCATGCCGTTGCCCTGGCAGGTTTCGCACCTGCCGCCTTTGACGTTAAAAGAAAACCTGTTGGCTTTCCAGCCGCGTGCTCTGGCTTCGCTGGTCTCTGCAAAAATATCTCGGATAAAAGTCCAAGCACCCGTGTAGGTGGCGGGGTTTGAGCGCGGAGTGCGGCCAATGGGCGACTGGTCTATGAGTATGGCGCGACCCAGAGAGTCCGTGCCTTCAAAACCAGCGCAGTTATAAACGGCGGCCGAGCGGTATCGCCTATCAAGCTTTGCCCGCAGATTTTTGTGCACCACTTCATAAAGAAGAGTGGATTTACCGCTTCCCGACACGCCGGTTACGCATACCAGCTTGCCCAAAGGAATATCCACGTTGACGTTTTTGATGTTGAAAAGATTTGCGCCAACTATCTTTATAGCTCCCTTATCAGCAGTTCTTCTCGTTTCCGGTGTCTCTATCTTTTCTTCACCGCGAAGATAAGCCAGAGTGCGCGAGTCAGATTTGTTTTTGGCCTCGGCCAAAAGATCTTCAAGCCAGTCCGCCGCTACCACTTCGCCGCCATGCACGCCTGCCCCGGGCCCGATATCCACCAGATAATCGGAGGCAAAGATGGTTTCTTCATCATGCTCCACCACCAGTATGGTATTGCCCAAGTCGCGCAAAGAGACAAGGGTTTTTATGAGCCGGTCATTGTCGCGGGAGTGCAAGCCGATGGTCGGCTCATCAAGCACATAAAGAGCGCCCACCAGGCCGGAGCCGAGCTGTGAGGCAAGCCTTATGCGCTGGGCTTCGCCACCGGAGAGAGTATGCGCGCGCCTGCTTAGAGACAAATACTCTATGCCTACGTTCAGCATAAAAGAGAGCCTTGATTCTATTTCCTTTACCACCACAGCAGAGACTTGCTGTTCCCTTTCGGAAAGCTTTGCTCCGGCCAAAAAAGTGTAAGCATCTTCTATGGAAAGCGAAGTGAAGTCCACTATGTTTTTGCCGCCGATGAGTACATGCAGAGCTTCCTCGCGAAGCCTTGCTCCTTTGCACTTTTCGCAAGCTTCATCCCCAAAAAGATATTTCGTACCGAGGCCATTGCACTCCGGACAAGCACCGTACGGAGAGTTGAAAGAGAAGAGTCTCGGCTCTATTTCCGGATACGAATATCCGTCTTCGGGACAGGAAAACTTGGAAGAGAGCATAAACTCGGATACGGTCTTCTCTTCTTTTTTCTTTGCATTGAAACTGCCTATGACCACCTTCACAAGGCCATCCGACTCTTCAAGAGATTTTTCCACCGCATCAGAAAGCCTCTCCTCGGCGCCTTTTGGATCGGAAGAAAAGTCCGCAAGGCTTATGTCATCCACCAACACATCTATATCGTGGCGCTTGTTTTTGGAAAGGATTATCTGCTCGCGCAGTTTCTTGCGCACCCCGTCCACCCGCACTTCAGAATACCCCTTGCCCAATAGGTCATATAGAAGCTGGTAGTACTCACCTTTGCGGCCTCGCACTACCGGAGCAAAGACCCCGACAGAGAGCATGTTCTCCACCAGAGCACTCTTTGAATCTTTTTTTGAAGCGCTTTTGCCGGCTTCTTTGATATGCCCCAAAGCAAATCGCTTTATCTCCTCCGGAGAAAGCTTGCTTATCTCCTTGCCGCAGGTAAGACAGTGCGGCCTGCCGATGCGGGCATAAAGAATGCGCAGATAGTCGTATATCTCGGTAATGGTTGCCACCGTGGAGCGCGGGTTGTTTGAGCGGCTCTTTTGATCTATGGATATGGCGGGAGAGAGGCCAGTTATCTCGTCCACATCGGGTTTTTGCATCTGGCGCAAAAATTGCCGTGCATAGGAAGAGAGCGATTCAACATACCGCCTTTGGCCTTCCGCAAAAATAGTATCAAAAGCAAGAGAAGACTTGCCGCTTCCGGAAAGACCCGTAAACACCACCATCTTGCCGCGGGGCATCTCTACATTGATGTTTTTTAGGTTGTGAGTACGGGCGCCTTTGACCTTTATCCACTCTATATTATTTCCTGTTTTGTCTTGTTTCTTTGCCATAACGCAATAAGGCCCTATGGGCCTGCCATAGGGTGTAGCACGAGCGGATTATACATCTTTCACAGGGATTTATCAATTTCACCAAAACGCACATTGACAAAGTAACTCTACCTGTGGTATCCTGAACGCAGGACCCGAAGTCCGCGGGGAGAAATGAAGTGTTTGGTCGCGACCTGAACTCGCTTCCAAACGGGGCACTGACGCCTCCATTACTCAATGGGCAGGAGTTCATTTCATGCTTACGTTCCAAATTGCTTTTAACGAAGGTCTGGTGTCCCCAACCCTGAAGAGGTTGTGGTGGGACGACGATCCCGCCAACTGGAGCCGCGAGAGCACCAGCTTCCATGGGAGCTTCCGATACTGGCTCTTCCTGTTGGGATCTGTGGCACTGGTGTCCCTGATTTTCCTGAACTGGCCCATCCGGGCCATGTGGTGGTTCCCTCTCGGTTCCATCGTGGTTGGCCTGGCGGCCATCGGGATCATCGGTCTCATCAAAAACCCCATGAAAAAGTTCCTGCACGACTGCACGAGACTCGGGGAGCTGGTAAACGAGGCCGGGTTCAAATCCGAATCCGAGCTGCGCAAGATGGCAGAGGAAAAGCTCATCGTCCTGGCCCAGGAGGTGCTGATCAACCGACTCGTTGGTAACAACAGAGAGTCGCGGTCGCGATTCGGCGATGCATTCCTCCTTTTCCAGTGTTTCAGACTCACTGAGAAGAATTGGGATCCATACTTCAAGGCCGCCGAGAAACGAAACAGAGTACTCATGACCGAAGAGGTCTGAGGACAAGTAAATCCCGCCCACAGAACACCGTGGGCGGTTTTTTGTTAGGCAAATTACTTTTTATTTTTGTTCTCGCTCTCCCTTAGCTTGTCATACAAGAGCTTTATTTCATCTCTCAAAATAGCGGCCGTTTCAAAGTCCAATATTTTTACCGCTCCATTCATCTGCTGTTCCTTGCGAGCTATTAGCTTCTTGGGGCTTTTTAGGAACTCGGCCTCATCTATCTTCAGCACCATATCAACCGCCCCCTGATGCTCTCTCTGCAAGGTATCGGTAATATCCTTGATGGCTTTTTGTATAGTCTTTGGAGTAATGCCGTGCTTTTTGTTGTACTCCATCTGTATCTTCCTGCGGCGGGCGGTCTCCCCTATGGCGCGATCAAGCGAGCCTGTCATCTTGTCGGCATAGATAAACACTCTGCCGTCCACATTTCTTGCCGCGCGGCCGATTATTTGTATAAGAGAAGTCTCCGAACGCAGAAAACCTTCCTTGTCGGCATCAAGAATGCCGATGAAGCTCACTTCCGGCAGATCCAAACCTTCCCTCAACAGGTTTACTCCCACAATGCAGTCAAACTCGCCTCTGCGAAAAGCAGTCAGTATCTCTATGCGCTCTATGGTTTTGATATCACTGTGAAGGTAGCGGGTCTTGATGCCGCGAGCGGCCAAAAACTCCGCCAAATCTTCGGCCATTTTCTTTGTGAGAGTGGTGGCTATAACCCGCCCGCCTTTTTTTATAACCGCTTCCGTTTCATCTATAAAGTGCTCTATCTGCCCTCTGTGCGAACCTTTCTCCGTTACCGGAAAAACCTCCACCACAGGATCAAGAAGACCCGTGGGACGTATCACCTGCTCCGTAATGAGAGCCGAGTTTTCTCTTTCAAAAGAAGCCGGCGTGGCCGAAGTGTATAGCACTTGGCCCACACGCTCCTCAAACTCCTCAAAGCGCAGAGGCCTGTTGTCTTTGGCAGAGGGCAGTCTAAAGCCGTGCTCCACCAGAGTCTTTTTTCGCGACTGGTCGCCCGCATACATGCCACCGATTTGCGGCACCGTTACATGCGACTCGTCTATGACTGTCAGAAAGTCCGGAGTGCCGTCTTTTTTGCGCGGGAAGTAGTCAAGCAAAGTAAAGGGCGGCTCACCCTCATCCCTTCCATCAAAGTGGCGCGAATAGTTTTCTATACCGTTGCAGTAGCCCACCTCTCTTATGAGCGCAAGGTCGTACCTGGTGCGGCGCTTCAGGCGCTCGGCTTCAAGGGGCTTGCCCTCCGCCTCAAGCTCCTTGAGCCTGTTGTTTAGCTCCTTTTCTATATCCTTGAAAGCTTTTTCAAGCTTGGCCGGATCGGTAACATAGTGCTTGGCCGGAAAGAGAAAGTATGCGTCCGTCTCGCCCACTATTCTCCTGCTAATGGAATCTATCTTGGTGATGCTCTCTATTTTGCCGTCTGCAAAATCTATCCTGTACAAAGTTTTTTCCGACACGGGCATTATCTCAATGCTGTTGCCAACGGCCCTGAAAGTACCCGCCGTGAGATCCGCATTGGTGCGGGTATAAAAAATGTCCACCAGTTTTCTGATGAGGTCGGCGCGATTTTCTTTGGCTCCTTTTTGGAGCTTGAGGTTTACCTTTTCATACTCCACCGGAGAACCCAAGCCGTATATGCAAGATACGGAAGCAACGACTATCACATCCTTGCGGGAGAGAAGCGCCTGGGTGGAAGCGTGTCTCAACCTTTCTATCTCTTCGTTGATCTGCGCTTCCTTCTCTATATAGGTGTCGGTGGCGGGCATGTACGCCTCCGGCTGGTAGTAGTCGTAGTAGGAAACAAAATAATGCACGGCATGATCGGGAAAAAACTCCCTGTACTCCTGGGCAAGCTGTGCGGCAAGAGTCTTGTTGTGAGCAATGACCAAAGTAGACTTTCCAAGGTTTTGGATAACGTTTGCCACAGTAAAAGTCTTGCCCGAGCCTGTTACGCCGAGAAGAGTCTGCTTGAGGTTGCCCGCCTCAAAACCGTCTGTCAGTTCACGGATGGCTTTTGGCTGATCTCCAGACGGAGCAAATTCACTCTTGAGTTTGAAAATATTTTTAGACATAAAAAAGGCTCCGGCATTAGCACTTCTCGCCCCGCTTAGCGGGGCCACAACCTCGCTTAGCGGGGTCGCCTGCCGGCTTGTATTCGCTTTTGAGCTTAAATGCCATAAGAGGCCTATACTACAACATTTTTAGCCCCTTTGCCAATTTGCACTTGCAATATATTTTGTTATGTGATATAATAGGGAGAGAGGTGCTTACTTTTGGTATCTACTTAAGAAGTCTTTTTTAAACTCGTCAAAGTTACCATCCAAAATAGCCTGACGCATTTTGTCTACCAGAGAGATAATAAAGCGCAGGTTGTGTATGGTGCCCAAGATAGAACCAAGCATTTCGTCTGCCCTGTAAAGATGCGCTATATAGCCCCTGGTCCATTTTTTGCACACTTCGCAATCGCACTGCGAGTCTATGGGACTTTGGTCGTCTGTGAACTTCGCATTTCTTATATTTATTTTTCCTTCGTGAGTATACAAAGTGCCGTTCCTGCCGTTTCTGGTGGGCAACACGCAGTCAAATAAATCCACTCCCCTCTCTACTCCCATAAACAAATCCTCCGGCTCGCCGATACCAAGCAGGTGCCTTGGCTTCTCTTCCGGCAATATTTCATTTACCCATTCCACGGCGCTCATCATGTCTTCCTTGGCAAAAGAACCGCCTATGCCAAAGCCGTCAAAATGCATTTCCGAAATTGTCTTCGCGCTTTTTTGCCTTAGTTCTTTGTCCCGCCCGCCCTGCACTATGCCAAAAAGCGCCTGGTAGCGGGAGTTGTCTTTGCTCAAATGAAAATCAAGCGAGCGTTTGGCCCAGCGATGCGTGCGCTCCAGAGCCTCTTCCTGGTATCTTCTGTCTTCGCTCGGCGAAGTGCATTCGTCAAAAGCAAATATAATATCCGCGCCTATGGCGTGCTGTATGTCTATGGATTTTTCCGGAGTGAAGTAATGGCTACTGCCGTCAAGATGGGAAGTAAAAGAAACTCCATCCGCGCCTATCTTTGCAAGCTTGCCTTCTTCAAAATCAATAGAGCGCTCCGGTATGAGAAGGCTCGGGTCGGTGATTTTTGTCACTTTGGAAATACCTTTGCCAAAAGCGGCCCCGAGGGAGAAGGCCTGAAAACCGCCGGAGTCGGTGATGGTGGGGCCGGGCCAGTCCATAAACTTGCCCAAGCCCCCGAACTTTTGCACCAGCTTCTCTCCGGGCTGAAGGTAGAGGTGGTAGGTATTGGCAAGCACCACCTGGGCACCCAAGGAGCTTAGTTGCTCGGGCAAAATACCCTTTACCGTGGCCTTGGTGCCCACCGGCACAAAGGCGGGGGTCCGGATTGCCCCATGCGACGTAGTAAGGTGGCCCGCACGGCCCAGGCGGTCGGGCAGGCGCTTCTCTATACTAAACTCAAGCGGTGTTTGCATTCGCACCATCATACTACAACAAAACCCCTCCGTTTGGCGGAAGGGTTTTGCGCAATGCTTTATAGCCTTGAGGCTAGTTTATACCCAGAAGCTCTATCTCAAAGAGAAGAGCCGAGTTTGCGGGAATAGAACCGACTTGCTGTGCGCCGTACCCCTGTGCAGGAGGTATGACCACGCGGCGCGTGCCGCCCACTCTCATGCCGGTAACTGCGGCGTCAAAACCGGGGATCACCTGGCCTGTGCCGAGAACGAAGGTGAAGGACTCTCCCCTGTCTCTTGAACTGTCAAACTTTGTGCCATCCTGAAGAAGGCCCACATAGTGCACGGATACGGTCTGCCCGGCTTGCGCTTCATCGCCCTGGCCGAGAGTTACGTCTGCCAATGTTAATTCTCCTTGTGTCATTTGTGCTATAGCGTCAGAAATATCGGTGCCGTCAACTGTAGCCGGAGCCGCACTTCGCGCACCCTGAAACCAATTGATAATGTTTCCACGGAAAAACACCACTGTGATAACCAGGAGAGCGGCAAACACCGCCACCCAGTTTCTTACATTCTTATTGCTCATACCCGTACATTATACCCTCTTCCATTTGGCGGGCAAGAAAAGGCTTCCACAGGCGGTAATACTTTGCCTGGGCCGGCTCGCACTGCTATAATTGACCCCACATGAAAAACACCGAGACGCTGTCGCTCCAGGGAATGCACCACGCGGCAAAGGCAAGAGTACACACGGTAGCAAGAGAGCTGACACTGGGATTTGAAATGCTCGAGAAGATACCCCGCTCGGTAACGTTTTTCGGCTCGAGCTTTTTCAAAGAGGACAATCTCTATTACAAAAGCGCGCAGGAGCTTGCCCAAAAAGTGGTAAAAGAGCTTGGCTACTCTGTAACTTCCGGCGGCGGCCCGGGCATCATGGAAGCGGCCAACCGCGGAGCAAAGGAAGCCGGCGGGCACTCCGTGGGCATGACCATCCGTCTGCCACAAGGGCAGGTTACAAACGAGTACATCACCGACCAGGTGGACTTTTATTATTTCTTCGTCAGAAAAGTTTGCCTCACTTTCTCGGCAGAAGCTTTTGTCTTCTATCCCGGAGGCTTCGGCACGCTGGACGAGTTTTTTGAGGTGGCAACGCTTTTGCAGACCAAGAAGGTAGAGAACGTGCCCGTCTTCCTGATAGGCTCCGATTTTTGGAAAGAAACAGAGCACTATATAAAAGAGACATTGCTCAAGCGCGGCGCCATAGCGGAAAAAGATATGGATTTTTATACCATCACCGACAATCTGGATGAAGTGATACAGACCATAAGAGAAACGCCGATCAGAGAGTGGCTGCCGTTTGAGCCGATAGGGCCGGGCGGAGAGGAGGCCGGCGAGTTTGCCATGAGGCACTGCGAGCCGTGCGAAAAAGACCGCGCTCCCCTTTCTGCGGAAGAAGCCGGCAAGCACAGTTCCAAAGTTGAGGGCTGGCAGTTGATAGACAATGTGCGCATAGAAAAGACTTTCTCCTTCGGCAATTTTCGCGAAGCACTCCACTTTGTAAATACCATAGGAGACATAGCCGAGGCCGAGGGGCACCACCCGGACGTGGAGATTTTTGGATGGAACAAAGTGAGAGTATCCCTCACCACCCACAACATAGGCGGCCTGTCAGACAATGACTTCATAATGGCCTCCAAGATAGACCTGCTCTAAACAACATAAGTTTGATTGCAAATACAACTGAGGGCCGCACCGTTACTACGGTGCGGCCCTTTTCAGCTCACGCTTCGCTCTTCTCCGCTCAGCTCTCGCCAAGCTTACTGCACCGACATGCCCACGTGCCCGGGCAGGCTTGAGGCCGACCCGTGCCACCAGTGCTGCCTGGGCACGAAAACGGTTTTGCATCCGTCGGCCTTCTCAAAAAGCCGGACGGACGGCCCACCATCTTCCCCCATGGACAGCACCAGCCAGCGGTAGGGATGCACCCCCGCGGGCTTGAGGATGATCTCATCCTTCGGCTCGCGAATGATGCACAGAGCCTGATGCCAAACCTCCGGACTGCCGCCCTCGTTTTCTTTGAGAGCGTAGGCCGAGATGAGGACTTGGGCATCCCCGCTTCGGGCGGGACAGACTTCTCCCGTGGACGAGTCCACAGTGCCAATGTCCGCCGTGTTGCGGCTGGAGAGAAGGAGGCAGAGCGCCCCATCTTCCCTTTCCAGGTTGGAGGGATCTCCGGTGAAGAACCACCCCCGGACATCCCTGTCCAAGTGGCCTTCCAGGATGAGGTTGTTCTCAACCCTGGGACGACTCTCTCTGTCCACATAGACCATCCTGCTCGAGAGCGGATAGAGCGTGGAATTAAGAATCACCTTGTCGGAGATGACGGGTACGCCGGGCACAAACTTGCCCAGATCATCGTCCATCACTCCGCCCAACTGAAAACGAAAAAATTTCACTAAGTACTCCTCCCCTGTGGAAAATGGAAACCGGTGAAAAGCGAAAATACTACAGAACCTCCACCTTTAATTGTAACAAAAATGGCGGATATAGTCAATAGAGCGACAAGACCGCCTTTTATTCTTTGAGTTTAGCCGGTACGTCAAAGATAGAGGGCGGGAAAGTTTCTCCTGCCAATGCGCGGCCCACTTTGTTGCCCCCAAATATGGATGGCAATATACCAACACCGTTGCAACCCAGATTATACAAAAGCCGTGGATGCTCCGGGTCAGGCCCTATCATGCGCAAACGGTTTTGGGTATAGCCCATCAGACCGTGCCACATAAATATAAAGTCCAAATCCTCGGCTTTGTCGTATGTCCTGCGGACAAACTCCGATATCTGCCATCCGGCCTTGTCGGAAAACTGCATTCTCCTGTCGTACTTTGCCCTATCTTCCAAAGTAAAATCCGGCCCGCCCACAGAAACCAAGCCTCTCTTTAGATCCCTGTCGTATTCATACGGACGGTGGGTAACATAAAAATATCCTTCGCCGTCATCATCTGAAAGATTTTCACCCGCTTTTTGAAAGTAGCTTGTAGCGGACGGCAATCCGGCTTGCGGCTCAAGATATCCCGCCATAAAGGCGACCAGGCTTCTGACATTGCCATGGAAACGCCGGTCTATAGAGAGGCCGGAGGGAGCGATGATGTCAAAGTTTTCAAAGCCGTTGGTGCAAAGCACTACATTCTCGCACTCTACCGTGTGCTTCATGGCATCAAGCAAAACACCGCCGTCCTTGAGCACCACTTTGCTTATAAAGGTGTTCTCGTACAGTGAAAATCTGTCGGCATAATTTTCCAAAAGGTACTTTGCCATTTCCTGGCAAAAGAGAGCCGAATTGACGACTCCTTTTTGCAAAGATGAGATGGCAATGTACTGCGGATCAAAAGTCTGAAGCTTCAGGGCAAGGTCTTTGCGGGATATCAGAGAAAAAAGACCCTGGTATTCGTCCGGCATTTCGGCCAAAATCTCGCTGTCTTCAAGTATCTCCGGCTTACTGCCGGTGCGAAGGCCGCCCTTGCGGCGCAGAAGCTCGTTTTTTAGATGGCCAAAAACCTGCTCCTTGGTGGAATATCCGGTAAGTCCTTCAAAACGAAAAAACGGAATACTTAGGCCTGCTTCTCCGTACATCTCGTCAAGCAAATCCCAGGCCGAGTACAAGTTCTCCTGCCCGCGGCAGGCCGTCTCCAGGCCAAACTCTTCCACGATACTGCTAAAAGGCCTTTCAAAATATCCCGTTACCTGGCCGGCATTGTGGCCGGTAGCGCCGTGCGCAAGCATACCGCCATCAAGGAGTATCACCTTCTTGTCTGTATGCTTGAGGGTAAAAAATGCTGTAGAGACTCCGGCGATACCCGCGCCGATTATTGCCACATCGCACTTCTCATCCCGATCAAGGGAAACGGGTTGCCTGTCTTTGTCCAGCTGATGTATCCAAGGGGAGCGATTTTCTTTCATTATTCTTATCTTCTTCCAAACATTCTCGATAGGGTCCACCTTCCTTCGGGGAGGAAGACCACGGCGATTGAGGCGATGAGGAGAAGCAGGTTGAAGTCATAGCCTCCGGAAAAACCCATCCTGCCAGTAACAAGCGCTATGTTTCCAGCCATGAGAATGGCGAAGAGCCATGCTATGTACTTGGTAAAAAATCCAAGCACCAGAAGCAGTCCGCCGACCACCTCAAGTATTATCACCAGATAGCCTATGGCCGCAGGCAAGCCCATAGCCTCAAAAGCGGAGAGCGCGCCGGATACGTCCTGAAGCCTGCCAAAGCCTTGCGCCAAAAACACCGCGCCAACCGTTATCCTAAGAATAAAAGAAGCAAAATCAGGATTGTGCGGATCAATGATGCGGGACAACATGGCAAAAAATTAAAATGAACTTGTTAATGCGCAAATTATACCTTTGCTCCGGTGCAAACTCCAGCCGTTATTTCCAAAACCTGGCAAATGCCCTGCGAAAAAGCTTGTAGATTTCATCAACGGCGATGATGGAGAGCGCAACCAGCACTATCTCAAACCAATGCCTCGGCAAAAGCGGCACGGTGGAGAGAATGCTCTGCATGAGCGGAGTATATACGGCAAGCATCTGCATGGTAATCACCACGGCAAGCGCGCCCAGCAGATAGTAGTTTGACCTCAAGCTCATAGTAAAGACGGACTTTACCGCCGAGCGCACGTTTAGCACATTGAACCACTGGAAGACCGCGAGTACGGAGAGCGCCATGGTGGAAGCCAGGGCCAGGTCAAACGAATAGCGACTGAAGAGAAAGAGCGCGCCTACCATCATGGTAAAGCCCATCAGTACCAGACGCACGGCCATTGTGCCGTCCACTATCCTCCTCTCTCCCTTGGTCATGGCACCGGACAAAAGGTGGCGGTCTTTGGGCTCCATGGCAAGAGCCACCACCAGGAAACCGTCAGTAACGAAGTTGAGCCAAATAATCTGGCTTGCCGTCAGAGGCAGAGCCCAGCCCGCAAGCACCGCGCCCGAAATTGCCAAAACTTCGCCGAGCGAAGTGGAGAAAAGATAGAGTATTACTTTTTTTATGGTGCGGTAGATACTGCGGCCCTCTTCTATAGCAGACACTATTGACCCGAAGTTGTCGTCCAGAAGCACAATATCCGAAGCCTCTCTTGCCACTTCCGTACCGCCTTTGCCCATGGATACCCCAAGGTCTGCCGCGGCAAGAGAGAGCGCATCGTTTACCCCGTCTCCGGTCATGGATATGGTAAGGCCGGCTTTTTTGTACGCACGGATGATGTCCATCTTGTGCCGCGGAGTAACCCTGGCAAAAACCGTAACCTTGCCTATGCGGCTGATGATTTCAGGCTCGGTCATGGACTCCAAGTCTGCGCCCGTGAGCACTTCATCGCCGTCCGCATATATGCCAACACTTCGAGCTATGGCCTTGGCGGTGGTTACATAGTCGCCCGTAATCATTACCGCCCTGATGCCGGCCTGCCTTGCCCTCTCCACCGCACCCCTCGCCTCCTGCCTTATGGCATCCATAATGCCCACAAGCGAGATGATGGTGAGAGCGGGCAGATTAGCGGGATCGAAAGCTTCCGGCGCGTCAGTATTTTCCGCAACCGCAAGCACCCGCAAGCCTTTGGAAGACATCCTGTCTATTTCATCATGGAGCATTTCTCTTTCTTTCTCCCCTATCTCTATGCGGCCGTCTTCGGTCCACAAATATTTGGCATTCTCAACGAGCACTTCAGGTGCGCCGGCGGCAAAAAGCCGGTTTTGCCCGCCCTCCTCAAAAACGGCCGCGTGGTACTTGAGATCCGAATCAAAAGGCACTTCAAATACCCTTTTGTATTCCGACTCCAGAGCTTCTTTTGAAAAACCTATCTTCTTGGCATACACGGCCAGAGCCACTTCGGTTGAATCTCCGGAAACCCTCTGCCACACTTTGTTTTCTTCCGAATAGGCATAGTGGGCGGAGGCGGTGAGAGCTGCGGCTTTGCCCGTAAGCACCAGCCCCTGGTTGTCCAGCGGCTCAACCTGCACGCCGTCTTTGAATATCTCTCCCCTCGGCTCGTAGCCGTTGCCCCTCACCTCAAAATACTCTCCGCCTGTGTACACTTCCGCCACCATCATTTGGTTCAAAGTGATAGTGCCGGTCTTGTCCAAAGCGATGATGTCGGCGTGGCCCAGGGCCTCAACAGCCTGCAGGTTTTTTACCAAAGCGTTTCTCTTGCTCATCCTGTACACGCTTGTGGCGAGCACCAGCGTTACCACCACGGGCAAACCTTCCGGAATACTTGCCACGGCCACGGCCACGGCAATGGAAAACATGGATGAGGAATCAAAACCCTGAAGCCTGCCCAAAATAAACAAGCTCACACACACGGAAAGCACCACGATAATAATGACGCGCGACAAAGTGCGGATGTTTGCCTTGAGCGGCACTTCGGAGTCTATGTCTTTGAGCTCCACCGATATGGCACCGATGATAGTGTGAACGCCGGTGGAGACCACCAAGGCCACGGCTTCGCCGCCGGTGATGAACGTGCCCTTGAAAACCATATTTTTCTGATCTCCGGTGGAGGCTTCCTTGCGCACAGAAGCGGCGGCGTCTTTCATGACGGCTTCCGACTCTCCTGTGAGGGCCGCTTCATCCACCTTGAGAGACTGCGCGTGTATGAGCCTTGCATCGGCGGGCACTTTGTCGCCCTCCTTCAGGGTAATGATATCCCCCGGTACAAGCTCGCTATCCGGCACTATGACCTCGCGCTCGTCCCTCAAAACCGTGGCATTTGTGGTGGTAAAAGTTTTTAGGGCGCGCAGGGTGTTTTGGGCCTTGCCCTCCTGTATTGCGCCGATAATGGCATTGAGGAAAAAAACAGCGGTGATGACCAGGCTGTCTATTTTCTTGCCCATAAAAAATACTACCACCGCGGCACAGACCAGTATGTATATAAGCGGGCTCTTGAACTGCCGGAAGAATATGCTGAGCGCCGAAGGGGGCTTGGCTTCCGGCAATGAATTCGGGCCGTATTGCTCCAGTCTTATTTTTGCTTCTTGCGCCGACAGACCGGATTCGCCGGAATTAAATTTTTGAAACAGGGATTCTCTCTTCAATGTATGCCATTCCATAAAACCATTATACAGTGATAGAATGATTTAAGTCATGAATTTTATTCTTTCTGTGTGCATATTCGTTGCCAGTGCCGCTCTGCTTTATGTCTGCGGAAGCAAGGTCGTAGACCGAATGGTGCGCCTCTCCAGGGCTTTTCGGGTAAGGGAGTTCGTGCTCGCCTTTTTCGTAATGGCCGCCGCCGCGTCCCTGCCAAACCTCTTTGTGGGCATTACTTCGGCCCTGGACGGTATACCGGAGCTGTCTTTGGGCGATATTTTCGGCAACAACATCATCGCCCTCACCATAGGAGCCTCTCTTGCCGTCCTCTTTTCGCCCAAGAAAGAGATAGATGCCAAAGGCAAGACGGTTGAAACCACCGCCGCCTTCACCTTCGTCTGCGCTATCTTGCCCATGGTGCTCTTTCTTGACGGCAATCTGTCCAGGGCCGATGGCCTTATATTGATGATTTTTTTTGTTTTTTACGCCCGTTGGCTTATGTCGCGCCACGAGCGTTTCAGCAAGACCCTGGCCCACGACAACGGCCACCACAAGGGCATTGCCTCCCACCTGACGGAAATGCTCAAGGATGTTTTTTTCATAACCATCAACATCGGCTTCATGATGCTCGCGTCTTTCGGCGTAGTGTATTCGGCTTCTTTTTTTGCGGAACATTTTGGCATCACTCTGGCCTTGGTGGGCCTGCTTATTACGGGCCTCGGCAACGCACTGCCCGAGATATACTTTGCCATCATTTCCGCCCGCCGCGGCGAAACTTCGCTTATTTTGGGAGGCCTTATGGGCTCGGTCATCTTCCCCACCACACTGGTACTGGGACTGGTGGCTTTCATACACCCCATCTCCATTGAGGCAAATTCGGCCATCATGACAAACAGGATTTTCGTGCTCGCGGCGGCCACGCTCTTTTATGTATTTACCAGGACCAGCAAAAAGATTTCCGTGCCCGAAGCTCTCATCCTCATGGGCATTTATGCCGCTTTCCTCTGGAGAATACTCCAATAAAAAACCGCGCCGCATTTGACGCGGGCGCGGTTTCTTTGAATCGCGATATGTTAGAGAAGGCTTTTTACTTGCCCTTTCTTACCATCATAAACACTCCCAGCGCAATGAGGCCGGTGATAAGGTTGAGCCACCATATAGCGGCGTTTCCTCCGGCATTCCAGCCTCCGATGAGGAGCGCCAATACGCCGAGGGCATAAAGGCCGGCAAACACATGCGTTACCTCACGATGTTTTTTCATCATGTGCCTGTACTGGTATGCCCAGGCGCAGACGATAAGCACCAATCCGATGGTGGTAATCATTTTGGTTTAATTTTTTACTGCTATCAGGTGAAGATCTACAACAAAGAAGTCGTCTATGACCTTGTCGGCCAAATCTTCAAAAAACTTTCCGGAACCGTAGCGGATGCCAAACTGCGTGCGATCAACGCTCACCGTACCCTTGATATGAAGCTTGCCTTCGCTCATGTAAGCGGTAGCGGGGAACTCAACAGTGGCAGTCTCGCCCTTTATGGTGAGGTTGCCGCGCACGGCGTAAGCATACTCTCCGGTGTTTGAAGTGGAGACAATCTCAAAACGCGCAGTAGGATGCACCGCTACGTCAAAGAAGTCTGCGGACTTGAGGTGGTTGGTAAGCATGCCCTCGCCGTCTCCCCTTCCGGTGCGGGACGCAGCGATAGTGGTGGTGTCAAAAACCACTGCACCTGCCGTTGCCGCGCCGTCTGCCACGGTCAAAGAACCGGAAGATATGCCAATAGTACCGCTATCAACGTATCCGGCCATGAGCGGACGCTTGCCCTCCCACAAGACTTCACTCTCCTCTGCCGATACCTGATAAACGCCGTCTTCCAATGCTCCGGCGGTCTCCGGCACATTATGAGCTTCGGGCATCTTGCTCCTGCCTTTGCCAAGAAAGATAACCGCTCCCAATATAATCACGATAATAACAACAATAATCAGTGTTCTCATGTTTGCGAATTTTAAATTAAAGTAACAACCAGACTATTATACTATAGCCGTCTCCTTTGCCTAAAATCCGCGAAAATAAGGCCGAAAATGCCTATTCTACAAAAGTAAGGGCCTGGCCTTTTGCTCCCGCCCTGCCTGTACGGCCTATGCGGTGTATGTAGTCTTCGTAAGTGGCGGGAAGGTCGTAGTTGATAACGTGGCTCACGCCTGCGATATCAAGCCCTCTTGCCGCAACGTCGGTGGCAACCAAAATGTCCACTTCTCCCTTTTTGAACTGGCCGAGCGCTTTCTGCCTCTGGGTGTGGTTCTTGTCGCCGTGGATGGATTCCGCCTTGAAACCGCTCTTTGAGAGAGCCGTAGCAAGCTTGGAAACTCCATGTTTCGTTCTGCCGAAGATAAGCACTCTGTGGAAGCCCTTGCCTCTGAGCAAATCTTCAAGAGCGGTGAACTTGTCCTGGCCCGGTTTTACGCGCACGATGTCCTGGTCTATATTTTTTGAAGTGTCTCTGGTCTTTACCGAAATAGAAACCGGATTTTGCAGGAAATCACTTATCAGCCTCTCTATGTCTTTGGACAATGTGGCCGAGAAAAACAGGGTGTGTCTTTCCGAAGGCATCTTGCCCATGATGAAGCGCATATCTTCCACAAATCCCATATCAAGCATCCTGTCGGCTTCGTCCAATACAACTGTTTTTATTTTGGAAAGATCTATAGCCTTTCTGTTGACCAGGTCTTTCAGCCTGCCCGGGGTGCCGATAATAAACTGATTCCTGTATCTGAGCGCCTTGAGCTGGGGCACGATCGACGTACCGCCCACGCACACAACAGAGAAGAGAGAAAAGACCACACATTTTATTATCGCGTATT
>CAZKKF010000006.1:0-33191 GCA_964553285.1 uncultured Candidatus Saccharibacteria bacterium
CCGGCTTCAGAATCGGCGGCTCCGCTTCATCGGGTACCATCCTTCGCGGCGACGGTACGAACTTTGTCGCTTCGACCGCCACCTATCCGGATACCACCACCGTCAATCAGATTCTTTACTCCTCCGCAAACAATACAATCGCCGGCCTTGCCACAGGCGACAACGGCGTGCTTGTTACGAGCGGTACCGGCGTGCCGTCCATTTCCTCAACACTGCCCAATGCCGTGCAGGACAACATCACCCGCACGGGCGCTCTCTCCTCCGGCTCCATCACCACCGGATTTGGTACCATATCCACCGCAAACAACATCACCACCACCGCTACAGGCTCGTTCGGCAACCTCATTGTCTCCGGTACCGCTACCACCACGAATCTTGTCTCAACAAATGCCGACATGGGCGACCTCGTCTTTTCCACCGCATCCGGCACATCAGCTACCACCACAAACCTATTCTCCACCAATGCAAACTTCACAAACCTGTCAGCGGCTTCCTTCTCCCTGCCCGGGTTTACTCCGGGTTCGGTAATATTTGCCACTTCTTCAGGCGCTTTGGCGCAGGACAATACCGGCTTCTTTTGGGATGATGCAAACAACAGACTCGGAGTGGGGACCAACACTCCTTCAAACAACCTGCATGTTATTGGTTCGGCAAGGATACAGGGTGGCGCGGGAGTAGCTTCGGTTGGCGTGCTCCGTGTCGAGCAGTCGGGAGACACTGTCAATGACGGCATCGCCCTCACAAGCTCCCACATGACGGCTCACAGGATTTGGAAAAACTCTTTGGGCGTGTTCAACATAGGCACTGCGGCAACGTCCTCAATGCTTTCCATTACCACCGGCGGCAACGTTGGCATCGGCACAGACACTCCCACAAACAAGCTTCACGTAAACGGCGTCGTCAGGGTGCAGGGAGGAGTGGGGGTTACTTCCACGGGGGTCCTGCGTGTTGAGCAGTCCGGCGATACCTTTGACGATGGCATAGCGCTGTCCAGCTCCTACATACTCGCCCACAGGATATGGAAGGACGGTGCGGGGGCATTCAACATAGGCACATCGCTCATGCCTTCACAGCTCTCCGTTACCGCAGACGGCAACGTCGGCATAGGCACTTCCACTCCGGGCATCATTGCAGGCATGGACAAATACCTCACCGTTCGCACCACCGGCGCCGGAAATGTCGGGGCTTCCCTGGAGCTTGCCGGTTTCCAGAACGTGGCATCGGGAGTAAACGGCCGCATCTCCTTCATCAACACGAATGGAATACACGAGACTTCAAGGATAGAGTCCACGCTGAACGGCTTTGCCGGCCAGGGCGATCTCGCTTTCTGGACAAAGCCAAACGGTGGCGCCATAGCGCAAAGAATGACAATTCTTGGCGCAAACGGCCATGTAGGCATCGGCACAGCCAATCCGGCAAACTTCCGCCTGCAGGTAGCCGGTCACGTAGGTCCCGACACCCACAACACTTTCGATTTGGGTTCAACAACAGCAAGTTGGCGCAATCTGTTCCTGTCAGGCATAGCTTCCACCTCAGGCCTCACTTTCGTTAATGCCACAGGAACGAGTGCCACCACCACAAACCTATTCTCTACAAACGCAGACTTTACCAACCTCTCTGTGAATGCTCTCACTCTGACAGATCTCATCGCCACCAACGCCACCACCACCAACCTTGCCGTAACAAGTCTTACCCAAGGATCCGTTGTCTTTGCCGGCGCAGACGGTCTGCTTTCCCAAAACAATGCCAACTTCTTCTGGGATGATGCCAATCGTAGCTTGGGGTTGGGTACGAGCACGCCGACAGCTACGCTCTCCGTGCACTCTTCTTTGGTCGGGTCGGAGCTTGTAGATTCTGACGGCTTCACTGTGGGAGATGGATGGACAAACAACGGCGGAGGCTCATTTACCCACGCTTTTGAGAGCGGTGATGAAAGACTACAGCAGGAGCTGGATATCTACCCAGGCGTTTCTTACCTGGTGTCTATTGAGATAAGCTCCAGAAACGAAGGAGAGATATCTATTTATTTTAGAAACGAGGATGGTGATGAGGATGGTCATACTCTCATTGAAGAAGGTGAGGATGGCGTTTATACCCGCATTGTTTCGCCTCAAGGGGAGGACTACACCTTTTTGAGCATCAGGCCCTCGGATTCATTTGATGGCACTGTGTCTAACATTACTGTCAAAGAAATATTGCCTGTCATGAGAGCGGGCAGTGAATCTGTGCCCGATAGCCTTGTGCTTCATGGAACCGGCAAGCTTGAGGTGGGTGTGGGTACAAACTATCCGGTAACGCTGAGCGGCGCCGGTTCAAACATTTCATGGAAACATCCTGAGTCTTCCGTCTTTGCGCGCCTGAACCAAAGAAGCAACACCGAGGTGGTGTGGTCTGCAAACGTGGACGATGATGACAACATTGACGACCATGATATGGCCGCCTTCAAGTTTGCCATTTTCCCCGAAGGCAATGAGGTAACTTTCCAGGTTCATAAACCAGGGGGAGGGACAGATTGGAACGGTGCTTCAAGCGCCTGGATAAACCTGGAGCACGGCAGCTGGACTTTCAACGGCCTGTCAGAACCAGAGAATATGGTTGACTCCGAGGGCTTTGCCGTAGGTGCCGGCTGGACAGACGACGGGGGAGGCTATTTCACTCATTATGATGACGAACAAGAGCCTATAACACAGGGAATAAGCGGCCTCGACGGTGATAGATATTATGAATTTAAGCTGGAGTGGGAAAACGTTACAGATGGAAGGATAGAAAGCATAACCCTTGGGGACCACTCTTTTGAGTTATCAGAAGATGGTTTGGATACCCAGGGAAGTTATCATTTTTATGTAAGGCACGAGGGCGGAGATGAGCTGGTTATAACACCCTCCGAGGATTTCCGTGGCACTGTCTACAATATAGAAATAATGGAGCTCTACACTGATTTTCTGGTTAAAAATAATAGTTTCGACAACATAATAAATGTAAGCAATCGGGGACAGGTAGGCATAAACTCCCTATCTCCTTTTGGGAACCTTAATATAGGATGGGAAGCCAATTCTGATATCTTCGGCAAGACGGGGATATACTTTGATCCTTTTCAGGGCGGAGAAACGGTAACCGGAATAAGGTTCGGGAGAAATGAAGATGGAAATTCTTTGACCTCCGAGGAGGGCTCGGCAACAGGCCTGCATTTTGGCGGCATTAATGTAGGCGGCAGCGGAAGGGCCAGAGGCATAGAGTTTGATTCTATATATAGCCAAGGCGGCGGGGCTGTAACGGGTATACGTATGGACAATATTTACAACAACACAGACAACGGTGATGATGGCGGAGATGTTGAGGGAATATTTATCGGCGAAACAAATAACTACGCATCGGGAAATGCCTATGGGTTGCGTTTGGGGTACAGCATCGGTTCTTCAGCCGGCAACTCCTACGGTATATATCTGGGAGAACAGTCCGGCGCCACCGGCCAGTGGGGTATATACCAGTCGCATGATTTGACCCCCAACTACTTCGCCGGAAGTGTTGGCATAGGCACAGACACTCCTTCCGCCAAGCTATCCGTACATTCTCCCTCCACCGGGCCGGAGCTTATCAATTGGGAAAACTTTATCGTAGGTAGCGGTTGGACGGACAACGGCGGCGGCTCGTTTACCCACGCCTTTGAGGGTGGAGAAGACCCACTGGAGCAGGCTCTCGCAGTTACTCCCGGCAGTCTCTATCGCATCTCCATAGAGATAACTTCACGCACCGAAGGTGGTATAGATCGCGCCTATCTTGGCGGTGTGAATTTCAAGGAAGAAAGCGATATTAGTTTTGGAGCAGACGGCGTGTATGTGGCGTTTGTTACAGCCATAGACGGTTCGGGGTTGATTATTGAGCCGGATGACGAGTTTGATGGCACGGTGGAAAATATAAGCGTTACGGAGGTTTACACAGTTCTCCGCGCGGGCAGTGATACGTTGCCCAATGCCCTCACCGTGAACGGCCTTGGAAAAGTGGGCATCAATTCGCCTTCAATCCTCGGGGGGCTCAATGTCGGCTGGGATGGGGTGGGAGACGGCCGCAACATGGCGGGTATCTTTGTTGATTCCATGACAACTCCATTCGGTGGAGATGTGGCGGGCATTCAGATCGGTAACGGTGAGGATGCTCTGTACGCGAGCGGTGGGAATGGCGGCGGTGCCTATGGCATTAGATTCAGCGGGAAAATAAAGAGCGATGAATACGAAGCGCATGGCATAGATTTAGACGAGATTGAGGGAGTATATGCCAAGGGTATCAGGATTGGTTCAATACGCGGCACGGAAGAAGCCAGGGGATTGCAATTTGGCGGTGTAGAGGTAGCGGAGAACGGTAATGCCACCGGCTTGTTATTTGACGGTTCTGTCTTTACCGAAAACGGGGGTGCCCGCGGTATTGATTTTAGTAACTGGATATACAGCAAAAATGGCGGGGAGGTGATTGGTATAAAAATTAGTGATGTGGTCAGTACTACAGAGAACGGAGACGATGGGGGTTTTGTGGCAGGAATCCAGCTTGGCAACGTGACTAACAGCAGTGCATCCGGGGACACTTATGGTTTGCGTTTTGAAGGGCAGACTATCTCCGGAGGCGGCAACTCCTACGGCATATATCTCGGAGAACAAACCGGCGCCACCGGCCAGTGGGGTATATACCAGTCGCACTCTTCCACCCCAAACTACTTTGCGGGCAATATCGGCATTGGTACTACTTCTCCAGCTACCATCCTCTCCTTGGGAGATACAGGCAACGACACCGTCAACATAAGCAACGTTGCCACCTCCACCTTCGGTCACTCCGTGGAAATCCGTTCCGGATGCTATGTATTGCCGGACGGCGAGTGTTTGGGAATAGGGGGTACCGTTTCTCCCTACTGGAACGACCAGACGGGCCCAATAGACTCCCTTTCTTTGAACATGGGCAATCACACTACCGTCTTCAACTGGGGGACCAACACTTCCGGAGGCGACATGTTCCGCCTCACCACCAACTCGGCAAACAACGGTACGGGAAGCTTGTTCTTCGTACAGCCCGGCTCCGGCTCCACCATAAATCCGATGAGAGTGATGTCCGGTCTCACCGATGCTTTGATGGTCAACATGCATGCCAACGTCGGCATCGGCACCACCACCCCTCTGGCAAAGCTTCATGTGGAAGGGGACGCTCTTGTTTCCGGCACTACCACTGCAGACACTTTCTGCCTCTCCGGCGACGGATGCGTTACCTCATGGACTTTGGGCGGCGGAGTAAACATCGGCACTGCCGGACAAATACCATTTACCAACGGTACCGATGATGACTTCTCTTACACAAACAACCTGTTCTGGGACAACTCTACTTCGCGCCTTGGGGTGGGCACGAATGCTCCGACAGCCATGTTCCACACGAATGGCATCATAAAAGCGGGAGCCATTTCCTCTCCTTACTCGGAGGGGGTGGTGGTAGTGGGAGACGGCGGACGAGAACAGAATTATACGGGAATGTTCAGAAGCAGGTTGATAACCGCAGGAAGCGACGCTTATCTCAGCTTGGGCGGATACGATGGCATTGTCTTTTATGCAAGTGCCGACCAGCTTGGGTCGCAGACAGAGCGCATGCGTTTGGATGGCGTTACCGGCAACCTTGGTATTGGCACCACCACGCCTTCAATAATGAGGTTGCATATTGAGGGGACAAACACCGACGACAGAGGCGTTCTCCTTGGCGGAGGGTCTTACCCGGTCGGTGTATTCCAGAAATTCTACGACAGCACGATAATTACCGAGAACATAATAGCCAAAAATGTCGGCGGGTCAGGTCTGGTCTTCGACACCACCAACCCCGCAAGCGTTGTTTCTTTGGCCTCCGGAAAAATAAACTTTTTCGCGGCAACTTCCCAGACGGCGGGTACTATCATGGCAAACACCCCCAGGATGACCGTTGACAGCACGGGCAATGTTGGAATCGGTTCCACCACTCCCGCCGCCAGGTTTTCCATCAAAGCGGCCGGCACTGGCACGGGCCTTGCCTTCCAGATATCAAACTCCTCCGACTCTCCCAGAGTTACTATCTTGGACAACGGCAGTGTTGGCATAGGCAATGCCGCTCCGGCTTTTCCTCTGCACATACAGTCGGGCACCGTAAGCTTAGCCAAGACTTACTCCGGAGTGTTCCAGGGTGAGGGCCTTGGCATAGACTCTTATATGGCATCAGGTGATCCTGAAGAAGACTGGCGCAGGTATGTTGATTTGGTGGCAAGGGGAGATGCCAACGGCGGCAGTTCAAAGACTAGCAATTTCAGATTTATCACTCAAAACGCCTCCGGCAATTATGGCGTCAGCATGTTTGTCGCCGGAACCGGCAATGTTGGTATCGGCAATGCAAACCCGCAATATCCGCTTCATGTAACACTTGGTTCGGACGGCGAAGTGGCGGGCTTTACGGACTCAAACGGTACCTGCCGCATCAACCCTACGAGCACCGCGCTTATTTGTACTTCCGATGCATCTTTGAAAACCAATGTTGCAACCACCACTGACGCGCTTGAGAAGGTGAGAAAGCTTAGGGGGGTAAACTTCCAGTGGATATCCGAAGCGGAGACTTCTTCGACCACCCGCATCGGCCTTATTGCCCAGGAGGTGATGGAAGTGGTACCGGAGCTTGTAACCATGGGCTCTGACGGCCTGCTTTCCGTAAACTATCTCAACTTCTCTCCTCTGCTTATAAACGCCATCAGGGAAATGGATGAAAATGTGCTGGCCTTGGAGGAGCGCGTGATGCACATTGAGCAATTTCTCGCCGACTACGCCTTTGCGGGAGAAGGCGCTCCGGCGGAGGAAGGGGAAGAACCTCAATCCTTCGTATCGCTTCTGGTTTCTGCCGTGCTCTCGGCCTTTGAGCACCTGGGTGTCTTTATAGAAGAAGGCAGGGCGCGCTTTGCCAGACTCTTTGCCGATGAGATTATTATCGGCTCGGCCGACAAGCCCGGCGGTATTACTCTCTACGACCGGCTGACGGGCATGCCTTACTGCGTGTTTGTGGAAGGAGGGGAGAGCGTGACGGTGGAGGGCGATTGTTCGGAAGTCTTTGCTCGCGCCGGCACAACCGACACCAACGGCTTGGGCTCCGATAACTCCGGCAACCAAGGTGAGACCTCGGGCAACCAGAATGGCGAGGAAGGCGAAGGCGATGAGGGCAACAACAATGGAGATGCCGGTGATGAGAACAATGATAATCAAGACGGAGAGGGCAGCTCCGACAATGACGGCGATCAGGATAAAAATCAGGGCGGAGATGGCGATGGCAACGATGACAGCTCGGCCGATGACACCGCCAACCAAGGTGAGACCTCGGCGGGAGGAGAGAACGGAGGTGAGACCTCAGGTGACCAGAGTGATGGGGGAGAGGGCGGAGGTGAAGAGAGCGGTGGCAGTGACGGAGATGATGGCGATGGCAACTAAAACAAAAATCGGGTCCAATTTTGGTTATGAAAAGAATAACACCGCGCGGTTAGCGCGGTGTTATTCATGTGTTTGGTCTGGGTTCGTAAGCCGAATTCTGTTGCCTCCGAAAAACTTTCGCTTTACGGAGTAACGGCAATTTGTCTGGACGCTGCATTACTGCGGTGTTCGAGCGATTCAAACCGATAATGAATTATCGGAGTACGATCTTGCACACAGGTAAGGATTTTGCCGTTTCAATCCCACTTCGCCTTGCGGCTTCGCGGGACTCGCCCCACTTGGCATAAAGCTTTTGTGGAGCGCTTCTTGGCTTTCGCCTCAAAGCGTCTCTGCTCGCACCTCTGCCCGCTTTTTTCAAAACGGACGACGGGCGTTACCCGCTACCGTCCTGCCCTGCCTTGCGGCGGGGCGTGTGTTCGGACTTTCCTCCCCACGGATTTTTTGCAAAATTCGCGGGGTAGCCGTTCGACCCAAACCTACCCCTAATTATATCACAACCAAAAATATTTTGCAACATCTTTTTTACCTTGCAAAATAAGGGTTTTATCAACAGTTTGCCTCCTCTAAAAGCTTGAAAAATAGGGTATAATGGGAGGGTAAATTAATAGGTAATTTTAGGCATTTTATGAACACCAACGCAGGACTTGAATCGTTTCGCAATGAGCACGGACACACTCTTACCCGCTTTACCCGCATCGTGCTTGCCATCATCGGTATCGCTTTGCCGGTATTCTTTTTGCCGAGCCTTGCCATATCGGTACCCGTGGCAAAGACCATGCTTTTTGCCATCGGTACAATAGTTGCTCTTGCAGCCACCTTCCTTGCCATCATACAAAGAGGTACGGTGAGCATTCCCTGGAACCTTTTTTCTCTGTCGATAATTCTCCTGCCTGTAACATTTCTCCTCTCTGCCGTCTTTGCTTCCGACCGGGCCGCGGCTCTCTGGGGCTACGGGTTTGAGACGCAGACTTTCGGCTTTTTGCTGGTTGGCGTCATACTGACGCTTCTTGCGTCTTTTGCTTTTGAAAACAAAAAAGCGGTATACACCGCGCTGTCCGGAGTGGTTGCCGCGGGTGCTTTGATCGGACTCTTCCACGTCTTGAGGTTTGTCTTCGGTGCGGGCTTTCTCTCCTTCGGGATTTTTAACGGCTCCGCTTCTTCGGTGGTGGGAGCATGGAGCGATTTGTCGTATTTTGCCGCCTTCATTGCGGTGCTCTCTTCCATCGTGCTTGCCATGATGCGCCTGCCCGTGTTGCCCCGCGTGGTAGCTTATGCGGCTTACGTGTCTTCTCTGGTGCTTCTTGTTGTTACCAATATTTCCACGGCCTGGTGGATTGCCGCCGTGGTGTCGGTGGTCTTTATGGTCTATGTATTGTCTTTGCCCGATTTCAAAAAAGTGTCGCTGTCCGGCGTTGAGGAAAACGGCAATGAAGCTTCGCCAAAAAGAGTCATCGCCTGGCACTCTCTGGCGGTCATCATACTGGCGGTAGCTTTCCTGCTTTCCGGCTCTTCCATAACAGGCGGCCTGTCTGCACGCCTTGGCACCGAGATAATGGAAGCCAGGCCGTCTTGGTCCGCCACTTTGGACATGGCAAGGGTTACTCTTTCCCAAAACATGGTTTTCGGCATCGGTCCAAACAACTTCACGCATGCCTGGCTTGCAAACAAGCCGGTCGGGGTCAATGAGAGCATGTTTTGGGGTACGGACTTTAACGCCGGCATCGGTCTCATTCCCACGTTCTTTGCCACCAACGGCCTCTCTGGCATCGGCGCGTGGCTCTTTTTCTTCGGGCTCATGGCACTCTTTGGCGTGAGGTCTCTTTTTGCCGGAGGCACTGACACCATGTCGCGCTTCCTGTCTGTGGCCGCCTTCTTTGGCATGGCAACACTGTGGGCCATTGCGTTTGTGGCGGTGCCGGGGCACGCTCTCTACGGCCTGGCTTTCTTCATGACGGGGCTGTTTATGGCCGGCCTTTACAGAGATGATCTCATTTCCAGGAGAAGGCTGGCAATATTTGCTGCTCCCAGAGCAAGCTTCCTTTCGGTCTTGGTGCTCATAGTGTCTCTTATAGGAGTGGTGTCGGTGGGCTTTCTTTTTGCCGAGAGAAGCCTTGCCACCGTATATTCCAACAGGGCCATCATCGCCGCAAACAGAGACGGCAACCTTGCCCTGGCAAACGACCTCAACAACAGGGCCATTGCCATAGACGACAGGGACTCCTTCCGCAGGCTCGCTTCGCAGATAAACATAGCTCAGATATCAGCACTGCTTTCCGATGAGAGCGCCAGGCCGGAAACCGTGCGCGCACAGTTTGAGACGTTGCTGTCGAGCGCTATACAAAACGCCAACGTTGCCACAGAAGCGGCTCCCGGTAGATACGAGAACTGGATGAACCTTGGCCAGGTGTACGGAGCTGTGGTGCCGGAGCCGTTTAGGATAGAGGGTGCTTATGAAAGCGCGCAGGCGGCTTTTGCCGAAGCGCGCCGCCTGAACTCCACCGGCCCTGCCGTGCTTCTTGCCATCGCCCGCCTCGAAGCCGACCATGGCAACTTGTCTGCGGCGGTTCAGGCGGCGGAAGAAGCGACTTCCCTAAAGCAAAATTACGCAGAGGCGCACTTCTTTATCGCTCAGGTTGCCATCGCCCAGGGAGACATAAACAGAGCCATAGAGCGCACTCAGACGGCGGCGCTCCTTTCGCCTGGCAATGCGGGGCTCTTCTTCCAGCTCGGAGTGCTCTACTACAATGTGCCCAACTACCAGAACGCCGCGGCGGCAATGCTTCGTGCCGTTGAGATACTTCCGGATTATGCCAATGCCCGCTACTTCCTGGGACTGTCTTTGTGGAGGATTGGCGACACGGAGGGCGCCATAGCCCAGTTTGAGGAAATACAGAGAACAAACCAGGACAACATGGAGATAGGGGCAATCCTAGACAACCTGCGCACCGGCCGCGATCCGCTTTTCGGTCTGGATACGGCGGCAGAGCTTCCGATCAACTAGTAAAATAAATGGTAGAGAAAATTATCGCCGGTTTTCGCAGTCAGGCGGCCTCCGTTCACTCGGCCGCTTTTCTGCTTGGGGTGTTTGCTTTTCTCTCGCAAATCTTAGGCCTTTTGCGCGACAGACTGCTCGCTCTCTTCTTTGGGGCAAGCAGAGACTTGGACATCTACTACGCCGCCTTCCGCATACCGGATTTCCTGTTTGTTACCGTGGCTTCGCTGGTGGCCATGTCGGTCGTTATTCCTTTCCTTATCGCCGCCGAGGAAAAAGGGGAGAAGGAAGGGAGAAGATTTGTGGCGGACATCTTTTCCTTTTTTGCCGTTGCCATAATTGTTGCGGCGCTCTTTGCCTGCATCTTTATGCCGCAATTGTCGGAAGCGCTTTTCCCCGGATTTTCCGACATGGACAAAGCAAAGATGGTCTCTCTGTCGCGCATCATACTTCTCTCGCCGATACTTCTGGGTCTGTCAAACCTGTGCGCAAGTATCGCTCAGGCGCACAGGCGGTTCCTCTCTTACGCCCTGGCGCCTCTGCTTTATAACGCGGGCATAATCGCCGGTATTTTGCTCTTTTACCCTTTGTGGGGGCTGAAGGGCATCGCTTTGGGTGTGGTGCTCGGCGCTTCAATGCATCTGCTTTCCCAACTGCCGTCTCTCAAGGGCATTCCTTCGGCGCGTATCTTTCCGGAAGTGTTCAAAGACCTGGGCGGAGTCTTTGGTCGCATAAAAAGCGTCATGGCTCATTCCATACCGCGCACGGCGGCTCTTTCCGCTTCTTCCGTTTCGGTCATCGCACTGCTTAGCATGGGCTCCATGCTTTTGCCAGGCTCTATTGCGGTCTTTTCTTTGGCTTTCAATTTGCAGTCCGTGCCGCTGTCGATCGTTGGCGTGTCTTACTCCATGGCCGCGTTTCCTTTGCTTGCAGGTCTTGCCAAGAGGGGCGAATGGAATCTGTATGTGGCAAATATAATAGAAGCGGCAAAGCCGATTATCTTCTGGTCTTTGCCGGCATCAATCGGGCTCATAGTTTTGCGCGCCCATATCGTGAGAATAGTTTTCGGAGCCGGAGCCTTCTCCTGGTCTGATACCCGCCTCACCGCCGCCTGCCTCGCTCTCTTTGCCCTCTCCTTAATCTTCCAGGGGCTGTCTTTGCTTTTTATCCGCGCCCTTTATGCCGCCGGAGAAACACGCCGCGCTCTCTTCTCTTCGCTTGCGGGAGCGGCCACCACCGTAGCGGCGGCCTACGGTTTCCTTGTGCTCTCCGGCAATTCTCCCACTCTCTCTTATGTCATTGCCGATCTCTTGCGCATCGGAGACCTTGAAGGATTTTTGGTCATAGCGCTGCCTCTGGGTTTTGCCGTAGGCTCTCTGGTGCAATGCGCCACTTTGCTTTTGTCTATGAAAGAAACGGGGCGGGTGGTGCGCGGAGTGATGAAGACACTTGTGCATTCTCTTGGCGCAAGCCTGATACTTGGCGTCTCCGCATACGCCGCTCTTTCGGCCCTTACTCCGGTTTTTGGGCTCTCTACCGCCGGAGGGGTGCTTTTGGCTCTTGTGTCATCCGGCGCGGCGGGGCTTCTTGCCTGGGTTTTGACCCTTTTATTACTTCGCAATGCCGAGCTTGAGGACGTGGTGCGAACCCTCAAGGGCAGGTTTTGGAAAGATAGACCAGTCGTCTCCGATGCCGATCCTATGGTATAACCTTGTGGAGGCATGAAAAACATACGCAATTTTTCCATTATCGCCCATATAGACCACGGCAAATCCACCCTGGCGGACAGGATGCTCGAGGTTACGGGCACCATAGAGCCGCGCAAAATGCGCGATCAGGTGCTTGACTCAATGGAGCTTGAGAGGGAGCGGGGTATCACCATAAAGATGCAGCCGGTCCGCATGGCTTACCGCCCGAAGGGGGGCGGGGAGGAAGTCGTCATGAACCTCATAGACACCCCCGGCCACATAGACTTTTCTTACGAAGTGTCCCGTGCTCTAAGAGCCGTGGAAGGCTCGGTCATACTGGTGGACTCCACCCAGGGCGTGCAGGCCCAGACCCTCTCCGTGCTTGCCATGGCCCGCGAAGCAGGCCTTGTGATAGTGCCCGCTTTATCCAAAGTAGACTCGCCGCTTTCAAGGGTTGAAGAAACGCGGGAGGAGCTGGTGAGGACTGTCGGGTGTACGCCCGAAGAAGTAATGCTCGTGTCGGGCCGCACCGGAGAGGGAGTGGTGGAACTTCTTGAAAGAATAATAGAGAAGGTGCCGAAACCTTTGCTGTCCGGAGAGCCTACGGCTTTCCGCAGCCTGGTCTTTGATTTTCAGTATTCAAACCACAAGGGCGTTATCGTCTTTGTGCGGGTCGTGGGCGGGAGCATCAAAAAAGGCGACAAGGTGTCTTTTCGCGTATCGGGCAAGACCTTTCAGGCCCTTGAAGTGGGCGTGTTTGCTCCGGACGCAACGCCGAAAGAATCTCTCTCGGAGGGCGAGATAGGGTACATCGTTACGGGCATCAAAGAGCCGGGCATTGCCGCCGTGGGAGACACTGTTTCTTCGCTAAACGACTCCCTGCTTCCTCTTGAGGGCTACATGAGCCCCAAACCTGTGGTCTGGGCTTCTGTTTATCCGGAGAGCCAGGATGATTTTGACGAACTCAAGCAGGCTCTGGGCAAACTGCGCCTCTCTGATTCGTCTTTTACCCACGAGGAAGAATCTTCCACCACCCTGGGGCGCGGTTTTCGTTGCGGCTTCCTCGGCATGCTTCATTTGGAAATTATCACGGAGCGCCTAAAGAGGGAGTTTTCTCTTTCCATGGTGGTTACCACTCCGTCAATTTCCTACGAAATACTGCTCAAAAACGGCGAAAAAAAAACCGTCTTTACCCCGTCCGCTTTTCCTGACGACCACGAGATAAGCAAAGTTTACGAACCGTGGGCCAGGGTGGTTATCATTACTCCGGAGAGGTTTGTGCCGCCCGTGATGCAGGTTTTGTTTGAACACGAAGGCGTGCTCATGGACTCGAAGGCTCTTTCCGGCGAAAGATCCGAGATGCACGTGGATATGCCTTTGCGCGAGCTTATGCGCAACTTCTTTGATGTGCTAAAGAGTGTTTCTTCCGGATATGCATCTCTTTCCTACGAAATATTGCCGCCAAGAGAAGCGCCGGTGGTGAGGATGGATGTACTGGTGGCCGATGAGCCGGTGCCCGCTTTTGCAAGAGTCGTGCCGGAGAGGGCTATTGATGAGGAAGCCGAAAAGGTGGTGGAGAGGCTCTCGGCCGTCTTGCCGAGACAGCTTTTCGTGACCAAGATACAGGCCAAGGCCAGGGGGCGAATAATCGCTTCTCACACCATTGCCGCTTTGCGCAAAGACGTAACGGGGTACCTTTATGGCGGCGACATAAGCCGCAAGAAAAAGCTATGGGAGAAGCAGAAAAAAGGCAAGGCCAAGATGAAAGAGAGAGGAGAAGTTAATATCCCTCACGATGTTTTCCTCAAGATGATGAGGCACTAGGCGTTACCGATGGGTCTTCTAGTAGAAGAAGGGGGAATACATGAACACCATTGATACGATGATGAGGATGCATACAACCCAGGCAAAGACCTTTATGAATTTTTGGGACTTTTTGTGGAATAACATATAATTTTGAATCAGGTAGAATACTACAATGACTCCTTATAGCTTGCAACGCAAAAAACGTGGTGTGGGCAAGAGAATAGGGTCCCCGTTGGGGCTCATACTTTTGTTTGTATTGGCCGTGCTTCTTGTGAGGGGAGCCGCCATAATTGCTTTTAAGGCGCGGGATGCCTACTTTTTGGCTGAAAGATCTGTAGCAGAAAGGGACAGACTGCTTGAGAGAAGGGAAGAGCTTAAGAAGCGGGTGGAGCGCTTGGATACTGATCTCGGCGTAGAGTCTGAATTGCGTGCGCGATTTGGCGTGGCACTGCCGGAAGAGGAGATGGTACTTATTATAGACAGCAAAGCATCCACCTCCGCCCAAAGAGCAATTACCCCAACCCCCTGGTGGAAACGCCTCTGGCCGTTCTAGCGTTCCAAATCCCCAATTACGCCAAGGTGACACCTCGGTAAAAATTGCCGAGGTGTCACCTTGGTGTTTGTAAATAATTCCACGCGTCGGTGACCGTCTCGATGGCGTTGCTCAGATTCATCGGATCGCCGTCATCGAACATGGCGATGACTTCCTGCATGCCATCATTGCTCTCCTCTTGATAAATCGCCGCCTTCACGTCATCAAGGGTAAAGTCGATTCCCGTCGCTTCAATAATCTCGGTGATCTCATTCTCGATTTCCTTTCGTCGTTCAATGATTTGTTGTTTTGATTCGGTATTCATATATTTAAAAAATTGGCGCGAGCTTGGCTATCGCCAAGCAAAGACAAAACATCCAAGATCCAAAGGATCAAAGATACAAAGCAGAAGAATAAAGCAGAGAAAAAGAACAAAAGGGACTAAACCTCAACCTTGCGGAGACGGAAAACGAACCCGTGGCCCGGATACCACCCGCCGTCGGGCTTCGCCCAATAGCCGTCGAGCCACAAACCGCCGTCGTCGCGCTCGAGGCCGAAGACGCGCGGGTTGCCGTCGGAGTCAGTAATTTGCTTCATACCGATACGCACCGACTCTCCTAAAGGTTGGTCTTTGTACTGCAAACGGTAGTTGGGCCCAGTATCAGGCGGACAAAGTTCCAGTCCGAGAGCTTGTGCTCGCTCATATATCTGATCAGTGGTAGCACTTGTTTTGAAACCAAGGTCTGCGACGGTAAGTCGGACAAGTTTCGTTTCTTCACGACTTGATCCCACCACAAAGTCAGGATTATCCATCATTGATTTTGCATGAAAATCGATGTTGATTCCTGATGCTTCCATTTCTGAAATGAACTGTTCTTTGGGCTTGCCTCCAATTTCCACCATCTCTCTCCTGATTTTCTTTTCAGGAAATGACGTATATACATGCTCCAGTGTCTCGGGTAGTTTTTGGAAAATTCCCGGCTCAAGCTGCCCGACATATGCTTTTGTGTTTTCAGTTATCTCGCTTGGAACATGGGCGATCTGGTCTTTGGTACATTCAAAAATAACAAGCATGTCTTCTTCAACATTTCTATCTTTGCGAAGCTCGGCGATGCGGGGGTCTTTTTGATAACCGAAACCTTTAATGGATGAGTTTATTTCGTAGAGGAAGACAAGGTCGTCTTTGGTGAAAGGCTCTTCTTTTTCCTTCTTGTGCTCAAGTGAGGTTAATACACGCATATCCTCACTTTTCTTGCGATAGGCGTCTGCCTCGCTTCCAAACTCACTTAATTTTCCATCCAAGACTTCCTGCATCAGAGGCTCTACTCCTTGGTGTGGCAATACCCCACGTACTTCGCCAATCTTGTTGTCTCCATCCATGCGAATTGCAAGACGTGGCTGGGTCGGTTCACCTGATGCATCATTGGTGTAGTAGACGTAGAAGTCACCCTGTTCGATTTGTGTCTCGGCAGTAGATTTTCCAGCGGTACACCATCCAGTTCCCTTGCCTTCAAGTGATTCAAAAAGTTTTTGTGCCGCACCACTATCACCTTGTTCGTATTTTACCCACTGTCCGCGAATTTCCTCACGACCTTCCATAGAGGCGGCAAGAGATTTTGAAATGAGCTCCGCATACAATGTTGGAAATTTCTTAGAAAACGCTTCCTTGATCTCTGGTTCCTTGAGGTGTTTGTTATCCTCTTTTACTTTGAGATAAATGTCGGCGATTTGTGCGAGCGGCTCTCGATAGATATCGGGATATGGCGCAACTGTCGTACTGGTTCTTTTTTTGAACTCTCCGCGCTCTTTGTCGAATTGTGAGAGCTTGGTAATCTGGTTCCATGCATAATACTTAAACCACACAGGATATACGGCATCATCTGAGGTGAGGTAGTCTATCCACGCATCAAGCGAATGTTTCTGATCTTCGATAGCAACATCCATCATCTGTTCGCGGATGTATGCGGGAATTTCTTCGACCGCCTGACCACGTTCTCGCGCAATACGCTGCTGAAGTTCGAAATACGATTCAGGAAAATTCTCCTTCTTGATAAGAAGCGCATCATATACCTTGTCTTTAACCATCTCGAGATTACGTTCCCGTACTCTTTCGTCTGGATTAAGAAAAATATTCTCTAACCTGTCCATGTATGCATCAATACGTTCGACAGGATCGTTAGGCACCTTTTCCCCTTCGAGACGCTCTTGTTTTTTTACTGCGTCCTGTACCTCTTCAGAGGTCTGAAGCTCAGGGTTCTTGATGTGGAGGGGATGCTTTTCCATATCGGCATTTTAGCAGGAAACGGCCGTTTTTGGTATATTGATGAGAGATCGGTTGCATTGAACGGTTACGGCTTTTCAAGACCGATTCGACTCATATGAATTGAGAGTCTGCCTGGTCAAGGCTTGGCAGAGAGGATGCATGTGTCAGTCCATAAAAAAGAAAATACTTGGTGCGGGGCGCTTTGTGAGTCTTGCTCACGAATAAAATACAGTCTAGTATCTTCCGATATTTTCGGATTAGATGGACAGTGGCGCTGATGGCGCCTCGCACAAACTGACTCCGACGGCAACCCGAACGTCTTCAAGCTCGAACGCGACGACGACGGTTTGTGGCTCAACGACAATTGGGCGAAGCCCGACAACGAGTGGAATCCGGACAACGAGTTCGTTTTCCGTCTCCGAAACTGCTTTCTTTTTTCCGCAACCCGCAATAGTTTTATTGGTTGCGGTTTTTCTTTTCGGGATTAGAAAGATTCTTCTTCCAGCCTCCGAACATCTTGCCTGCTTCTTCGAGCTTTAGGGCGACATCCTCGCATTGCTTGTTTCCGATGAGTTTTCCTTCCCACGCCACCGAGACTAGGAATTTCAGGGTGTCCAGTACGAGGATGCATTCCGCGACCTTTTCCAATTTCTTCTCCTTTTCGGTAAAATAGGCGATGTATGAAAGCTCAAGCAGATCCAAGAAGGTATTCTCGATTCGAGCGCCGATCGTATATCTCGCACCTTTAGATATATGAGGAACGAGATTCATCCAGATCAGATATCCCTCTTTGACTCGATTGAGAATCGAGGCGGAATCGAGAGAGAGAGAGAGAGAGAGCGGAATGCGGCCTGTTCATATCTACGATAATATCATTTCCGTAGAGAATGTGCTCGAAGCCTGGCGGGAATTCCAAAGGGACAAAAAGAAACGCAATGATGTAGAGCGATTTTCAGTTCATCTGACTGATAACATCTTTACGCTTCATAGGGAGTTGGTGGATAAAACATATAGGCATGGTCCATACAAGGCGTTTAAAGTAAACGACCCGAAGCCACGAGATATTCACAAAGCGACAGTCCGCGACAGGCTTCTCCACCACGCCATTTACCGAATCCTCTATCCGTATTTCGATCCAAAATTCATCTTCGACTCTTTTTCATGTCGCCGTTCCAAAGGAACGCATCGTGCCATCAATCGTTTCCGGGATTATGCGAGGAAGGTTTCCCAGAATCATACTCGGACCGTATGGGTGCTGAAATGTGACATTAGGAAGTTCTTCGCAAATATCGATCATGCAATTTTAATAGATATTTTGAGACGGCGAATCGGCAATGAGGATGTTGTCAAGCTCTTACATGCGGTAATCAGCAGTTTCCATACTAAAGACAAGCCTAGCGTTGGTCTTCCTTTGGGCAACCTGACCTCGCAGCTCTTGGTCAACATCTACATGAACGAATTCGACCATTTTCTGAAGCGTAAGCTAAAAACAAGTTATTGCGTCCGCTATGCCGATGATTTCGTCATCTTGAATGAAAACAAGAAATATCTGGAGAATATATTGCCTCGGATATCGGAGTTTCTAGAGGGTAGATTGAAACTGTCTTTACATCCGGACAAAGTGTTCATACGCACGATCGCTTCGGGAGTGGATTTTCTGGGCTGGGTGCATTTTCCGCATCATCGAGTTCCAAGGACATCGACCAGAAGGAGGATGTTCAAGAACCTGGCCAACAATCCGAAAGCGGGATCTTTAGCTTCATATCAGGGGCTTTTGTCGCATGGGAATACGCACAAACTACAAAAAGAGATCATTGATCGGAGCGAAACCGATCTCGCTAGGAATAGCGGTTTGAAACTTGACGACCTACGATAAGTGCTCTGTTGGGCCCTCATGGTAGGTCTCACTAGCGTGTGCCCCACTCGGGTCTTGGACGAGGCGATATCAAGCGTTGTAAGGGTTTCTTTAGAGAATTTCCTAGTTTTGAGTGATGCTTCCGCATAGGGGGTCATTTTCAGGAAAACGAGGTCTCAAATGCCAATTTTAGGATTCAAAATGCGACAATGCTACACACATAAAAGCTCGATATTCTGTGTAAATGAGACAGATGAGACACGAAAATGGTGGTTTCGACACTGTCTCATTTGCGAATCAAAATGAAGCAAAATAAGGGTATTTAGATAAAAATATCGTAATTAAAGGTTGAAAGTGCCGTACACAGTTTTGACAACAGTCTTTTTATATACTAGGGTGATGTCGGACCCAACCGCTCATTAACAAAAACAAGAAAGGAGAAAGCCATGTACAGCAAAGGACTTCTGATGCTCGAGTTGGAGCCTAAGCTCCTCTGTGAGTACGACGATGGGAACTACAATACGCTTGTTTTCGGCTTTACGCCAAACTCCCGTATCGAACTTCCTGCCGGTTATACTCACTTCGGTCTGATCGTGAAAGGTGATGTCGTCCTCTCCTTCAACAAGAGGGAACGGCATCTGTTTGAAGGAGATTTCTTCTCCGTCATTGGTTCAGCGACGATTGAAAGTCGTGGACTCGGAATGGTGAGTTCGGCGAAAGGATATGCCGGATTCAATGTCTGTGGTGGACCTCTCGAACCGAGAGGGAAGCTACGCTACATCAATGGTTGCACTGATACGTTGTTGGTGCCGCCAGTCAGAAAAGGTGATCCGTGTCTGAACCATCTGCACTTTCCTGCGCAGTCAGTTCAGACACCCCATACTCACCCTTCGGTTCGGGTAAACATCGTATATCGTGGTTCAGGGGTATGTGTCGTGCCAGAAGATGAGAAGAAGTGTGTTCCGCTCGTGAGTGGGTACGCTTTCATCATGAAAACCGACACCCTGCACAGTTTTGACACGGAAGATGAAAGTATGGATGTCATCACGTTCCATCCCGATAGTGATACCGGTATGACTGACGACGATCACCCGATGGTCAATCGCACTATCGTCGATGGCGTAAGTGCAAAATTCATCGACAACATTCGAACCAAGAAAGGGGTCATTGGATGAAAACACTACATGTCAGTGCCGGTGGACGGAGCGAGCGGATTGCTGCTTATATCTTCTCCATCAAACCGTTCATGCCCAAGCATCTCTTACCTATCCCAACAGAGGGTAAGACGATTCTGGGGGAGATTGTCTTCAAAGCTCTGGGGGATTTCGAGGAAATAAAAGTCTGGTCTAGCAAAGAGACCTATCCTCGAATTTCCCTGGCACTGGACAGGCTTGTCCACGTGAAGTTACAAGTGGACGCGACCATGACCGGTCCACTCGGTCCGATGATTCGTGCTCTGATTAACACCAGATCGCGAACGTTTGGATGCGCAGGCGACTTCTATTGCGATTTCTCTTGGAAAGAGTTCGAGAAGTTCCATGATGCTCATGGGCTTCCGATTTCAATCCTTGTCGCAAAAAGTGTACCTGCGCCAGGCGGGGCGCATTTCCATCTTAGTGATGGGACTGTTACCGACTGGGAACGGGTCAAGAGAACAACGAAAGACGACCTGATCAACATTGGTTGTTACATCGTTGATCCTGTGCCAGAAGTAATCGCGGCCGTGAAGGAGATGAAGACACACAAAGAAGACCCGTTCTTCGATACCTTCATTTCGAGGAAGCTCATATCTGGGTACGATCCGGGTACGAACGGCTTCAACGTGAACGTCGCTGAGGTGTACGAGAGTCTCTTGCACGCCCTAGCATAAAAAAGGGGGCGTCAGAAATGATGCCCCCCTTTATTCAACCTCAAAAGAAAGGAGTGAAAGATGAACGAGACTGCCTTCGTAATCAAAAACCCAAAAGTTCGAACAGCAGATCAGCTGATTCGGGCTGGTCGCTACGACGAGGTCAACTATGTGATCAACGAGGGAATTACGAAGAAAAGGTTCCCACTGGATGATCAGATTGTTGGAGAGTACACAATCGTGATTCTTGATGCTGATTGTGATGTCGGTTCGCATGACGTGTTGTCTGAAGCACGCACCAAGCGACTTCTTCGACCGACTTATGCGGATGTTTTTCTCCTCGGAGAACAGCATCCTGACGAGCAACTGAAAGGACCGATTGTGTTTCTACATGATCCTCAGTATTTCTGGAGCGGACATTCATTCAACATGGTCTTGAACGCTACCCGTAAGAATCGCATCATTAGCCTCGTTTCATCAGGAGGTTGGTGGCATAGCGGCTATCGGTTTGCATTCATTCTCCGTCAGACATAACAAGCAGACAGCGAGATCAAGCCCAATGCCAATGATAGCAATATCATTGGCATTTTTTTTATAAATTGGTATAATCTACCACATGCAAAATACTCGCCTCATATTCCTGCGTCATGCAGACACCCAAAAAGACCCATCTGTTAATGCGGCCGAGTGGGGACTCTCTGAACAGGGAAAACAACAGGCTGAAGAAGTGTCAAAATTGCCGATCATGGATGCTATTGATGTGATCTACGTGTCTGAAGAACCAAAAACGTCATTGACTGTTGAGCCATTGGCTAAACGGTTAGGAGAGGAAGTGCAAGTACTTCCTGCTTTTAATGAAGTCAAACGAGGTGATAAATTCCTAACAAAAGAAGAATTCGAGCAAGAAAAAGTGAAGCAACTCACCGATCTTTCTTATCCGGCTTTTGGTGGCGAAACAGGCACACAAGCGTTAGAGCGGTTCAGGCAAGGAATTGAACAAGTAACTGCGGAGAATGCAGGTAAGACAATTCTCATTGTCACACACGGCACTGTGCTCAATATTTACTTTGCCGATCTTTTGAATGCATACGCAGAATTACCGGATCGTTGGAACAAGACCGCTTTTTGTGCTGTTGGCGTAATAGAAAATGGGGAAATAGTACAAGACATTATTAGTCCTGTTGAAGAATAATCTCTCCTCGACTGGCATTTACCTTTACTCGTTGCCCGTCTTTTAGGAGGTGTGTTGCGTTTTTGACCCCGATACAGCAAGGCTTATTTATTTCTCTGCATACGACAGAAGCGTGGCTTAATATTCCACCTTCTTCAGTAATTACCGCTGCTGATCGGTACATAGCTTCTATTAGGTCAAAGTCCGTACCAATAGCGACCATGATATCTCCTTGTTTTACTTTGTCCGCATCTCTCTTTGTGAGGACGATTTTGCATTCCCCTGTGCATTCTCCTTGAGAAGCACACTGTCCGCGCAATACTTTTTCTGCCTCTAAATTTATGACAGGCAACAAACCGTCGGTATATATTCTGAAGTCTTCAAAACGTGTAAAGACAATTCCATTCGTCTGCCGAGAAGTGATTTCTTCTTTGCTGACTTTTTTGCCATGATTCAAGAGGTCGGTTATCTCTGCCAAAAGATAGAAGTTCAAATTATCACGAGTCTCAAGATTTCTTCGTGCAATTTCGTCGAGAATCAAAAATCTGTATTTAATACTCTGACCAAGCAATGCCTTATTGGTGTCACGAAAAATTCCCCCGGTAACAAGTAGTGGTATCAGGATATCCAGCTTTTTGCTTCCTAAACGCTCTAATAGCTTCCTTGATTCAGAAGAAAGTAATCTTGAGAAAATTACTCTCGCTGGCGGCAACGTTTTATCGTCAAGATATTCTTTGAATATTAGCCAAAATTCATTGAAATCTCTCGGTGTTTCTCCGTATGCAGAATAAAGATATTGGTATACATCACAGTGCCGCTCAATGTCATGTTTGGCTTTTGTCTCATCGTACAATGATAGCTTCTTGAGTAGTTTCCATTTTCTTGCGATTCTATAAAGTTCTCTCTTTTCTTTTTGTGATGCCGTCGATTCTTGCGTTTGAATTAGCTTAATAAATACCTCATCCGCTTCAGTTTTGTTCGATACGACCTCACCCACGATTCTCTTGATTGCTGTATTCAAACCATGTTCGACTTGTACAAAATTCAAGACATACAATTCTCCCAAAACAATAGATTGGAAATTTACCAACAAAGCAGCGAGGTCTTCATTTGAAAGCGCAGGAAGTGAATTGTGCTCTAATACCCTCATGAATTCATGGAAGTATTCGCGTTTTCTTCCGTAAAGAGTCTTTGTGCTTTTTAGAATTAATGGATTTAGTGTGTAGTATTGGTGCCCGAGTAGCTCTCCCAAGCGGTCCCATTCTCTGGCTGGGGCATAGGAATTTACAATGCCGTCTTTCCATATGGTGATCGTGTGTCTGAACCTGATCGAGTTGATTTTTGGTTCATGGCGATTGTATAGATCATGAATGAATTCAACGCCCATCAAATGAGCGACATTACGCATATTTATTCGTTTCCATTCCGTAGATTTCCCATCAATGTGTTTACTGTCAATCATTTCTTTATTTTAGTGTGGTAATCGGCCTGCTCTGTACAATATAAAACTTTCCGTCTTTATACGCCCACTCGATGTCGCAGGGAAAACCGTAATGATTTTCAATACCAACTATGATCTCAGAGAGCTCGAGAATCTGTTTTTCATTTAGGACTTGGGAAGATGCTTTGGGTTCGGGAATACCTCTCCATTCATTATTGCCATGTTCCTTTGAATTGCTTTCGGAACGATATAACCCTCTTTCCTGTGTAGAAACATTAATATCAAGAATCTTTCTCGGCTCTTTCTCAACCACATACGAATCGGGAGTGACGGATCCAGATACAATGGCCTCGCCAAGACCAAACCCCGCCTCGATGATAAGCTGGTTGCGATCCTCTGTGACGGGATGCACGGAAAACGCAATACCGGAAAGTTCGGAGTTCACCATCTTCTGTACCACAACCGCTACTGAAATTTTTGTTGCATGCAAACCTTTTTCAAAACGATAGAATATGGCACGCGGTGTAAAGAGCGAAGACCAACAAAGTTTCACCTTCGTGAGAACATCATCTTCTGTGGTGTTGAGATATGATTCAAGCTGACCCGCCCATGCATGGTCTGTCCCATCTTCAGCTGTAGCAGATGAGCGTACCGCAACATATCTCGTATCAAGCTCCTTGAACGATTTACTTATTTCATCAGCAATATCCCTCGGCATCTCTCGTGAGAGAATGAGTGCCCGGATACTTTCGGAAGCTGCTTCAACAGTGTGAATTACCTGATGATCGACCTTATCCAAAATTGCATCAATTTCCTGCACAAGATCAGTTTCCTTGATGAATTGCTCGAAAGATTCAGCCAATACAACGAATCCCGGAGGAACCGGGATTCCTACCTGGGTCATCCCGCCGAGGGAAGCACCCTTTCCGCCCGCCAAAGCTGCGTCCCCTTTATTTAGTTTGGTGAAATTTCGGACGAGTTCCATAAGCTTCATTTAAACATGAATTAACCATTCTGAGAAGACTCACCAACCCCCTGAGGGCCTAGACTCCCCAAAGGGTCTGCGTCATCAATGTAGGTATGGAAACAATGAATCAAAGACCCATGGGACCAGGGGTCAAACAACCGGAGCAGATACCGATTAAGTACTGCCTCTATGCCCGCAAATCAACGGAGCAGGAGGACAAGCAAGTTCTGTCGATCGACAGCCAGATACAGGAAATGGAGAAGATGGCGAGAAACGAAGGGCTTGAGATAGTGGTCACAAAGAAAGAGTCTCATTCTGCCAAAGAAGCAGGACAACGACCCGTGTTCAATGAAATTGTGGAGGAATTGAAAGAAGGACGGTTTAGTGGAATCCTAACCTGGGCACCGGATCGTATCGCCCGAAACGCAGGAGACCTAGGAAGAATTGTGGATCTCATGGATCAGCAACGGTTAGTCGAGATTCGTACCTTCGGACAGAAGTTCAGCAATACCCCGAACGACAAGTTCATGCTGATGATCCTCGGATCGCAGGCGAAGCTTGAGAACGACAACAAGGTCATCAACGTGAAGCGAGGACTCCGGGCAAGATGCCAGATGGGACTGTGGCCATGTACCGCACCGACCGGATACTTAAACAGCAAGAATGTAGACAAACGATGCCATGTGGAGATAGACCCAGTGAGGGCACCTGTCATCAAGGAAATATTTGAAAAGGTTGCGTACGAGAACTACTCGGGACGGATGATATACAGGTGGCTCAATGAAACGAAGTTTGTAACGAGAGGCAATAAGCCGATGACACTCGGCAACATATACAGAACACTCCGCATGACCTTCTACTACGGAGCATTTGAATACCCAATGGGAAGCGGAGACTGGTACGAGGGCAAGCACACTCCCATAATTACCAAAGAATTATTTGATCTGGTGCAGACGAAAATACAGGTTGAAAAAAAGAAAGCATACGGCAGAGAGTTCACCTTCACGAGGATGCTCCACTGTGCATATTGCGAATCGGGCATCACTGCTGAAGAAAAGATAAAGGAACTCAAAGACGGAGGGTTCAACGCCCACGTCTACTACCGATGCACCAAAGTGAAAGACCGGAATTGTCCGAACGAGTCGGTGAAGGAGTCGATACTGATAGACGAGATGCTTCCGGTCATCGACAAGATGAGCTTGGACAAGAGCGAACTGAAACACAAACTTCAGGAAGAAGTGGCAAGGTATGCACTCTTCCAGACTGGGGTGCTGGGAGTAAATCTCAGCCAGTCAAAGAAGCAGAAGAACATCAGTATCAAGACATTCGCCAAGCATATGCTGAAGCACGGGACGATGATGCAAAAGAGAGAAATCCTATCGTGCATCAAGAGCAGGATACTACTGAGAGACAAGAAGCTGACGATGGAGTAGCGTAACGGGAACAGACACACAAAAACGGAGAGGATATCTCCGTTTTTGTGTTTGAAAAGTCTTCAGGAATCGAACCGATTTTGGAAACTCGCACTCCTGAGATATGGCTCAGAATACTAGGGTTCCCGCATCGGCCTTGGTTGTGCTCCTGGCAGGAATCGAACCTACATCTACCCCTTAGGACGGGGCTGTTCTATCCATTGAACTACAGGAGCGCAAAAAGCACTATATCACGATAAAAGCCGCACCGCACACCCAAGATTTTTCAAAGGCTGGCGGTGCGGCTTTTATTAAATCTCCTCAGGCTAAGCCCAAAGATTTTGAAATGGCACTCTTGTTGAAGCCCACTATGAGCTCGTCGTCTATCAATATCACGGGCACTCCCATCTGCCCAGATTTCTCCACCATCTCCGCTCTTTTTTGCGGATCAGCGGCCACATCTACGTTTTGAAAAGCCACGTTATTGGCCGCAAAAAACTCCTTGGCCATATTGCAATATGTGCAGTTTGGGGTTGAATAAATTACTACGTTTTTCATGCCTGTTTTCCGATTATTTATAAGCTATATCCGTATTATATCACAAGGCTTATCCCGTGACAGACCACAGCTTTTGACGTTGTGCTGGGAGGCGGGCTCGAACCGCCGACCCTTCGCTCTTCAGGCGAATGCTCTACCAACTGAGCTATCCCAGCAATGTCTTATTCTCACTGTTTAAAGAAACCACCAACCGTACCCACTCCGTCCACGAAGTTGCCGTACAGGCTTGTAGCCATTCCCACGTATGGTTGGATGAAATAGTACGCACCCAAAGATGCGCCGACTATGAGCACAAGATAGACCAGGCTCATTACGCGCCCCATCCACTGGGCACGGCGTATAGACTTGAGAAAACGGTTGTTTTCCTGCGCAAGGGCCAGAATCTTATCCAATTTTGCTTTTTCTCTTTCTTCCATAGCGGCTGGAGAAGGATTATATCAGATGAATAAACTCTCTGCCATTTGGGGTTTTGTGCGAGTACGGGGAATCGAACCCCGGTCTCAACCTTGGGAAGGTCGCGTCATACCATTAGACCATACTCGCTTGAAGGTGCGACCGGACTTCCGCCAGGTTTCTATCCCTTTACCTTGAGCCGCGCCTGGCGGGCTTTGTCTATCTTTGGCAGGCGAAGCACAAGCATGCCGTGCTTTTCTGTAGCCTCGGCTTCATCCACTTCTATCTCTTTGGGCAATACGATAGTGCGCGAGAAGGAGCCCCAATAAAGCTCTCTGTGGAAATAGTCGTCCTCTTCAATAGTGTGATCTTCGCTTCGCGTGCCGCGTATGGTTACCATGTCGCGGGTTATGGAGATGTCCAGGTCATCGGGCTTTACTCCGGCCACCATGCTCTTTATGACTATCTCCGTGGGGGTTTCGTATACGTCCACCGTGAGCTCGCCTTCAGAGGGCTCTTCTTCCGCCCATGGCTTCCTGTCCTCGGCGGTAAAATCCGCCGGCGGGGCATCGTCTATTCTGGTTGCTCCTGTAAGTCTCTCGAAGAAAGATCGTTTTTGTGACATGTTAAGTTACTTTGCTATTCACCTGGGTTAATATTCTTTACCCTTTCAAATACCAGCATCAAAGCTATTACCAAAAACCACACGAATCCGAACACTGCAAAGGTAACTGCTTCGGACTCTCTCATTATAAAAATATTAAAGACAGTATGCAATGCTATAGCGCCCGCCAGGCCCAAAAACATTGCCGCAAAGCGCGTCATGCGCTTTCTGTAGAAGGTGAGGGCGATTGATGCTCCTATGAGGGCCGAGCAAAGGGTATGAAGGAGGCTTGCCCCGACAAAGCGCAGATTTCCGGTCATTATGGTGGTTATTACATCGCCTTCCATCAGGGGGCGCATGAGGAAAAGGGCATTTTCCGCCGCAGAAAAGCCCAAAGCGGCGGTGATAAAGTAGATCAGGGCATCTACCGGCTCGTCCATCTCGCGGCTCTTTACCGCCACAAAGTAGGCGGCGGCAAACTTCAGCGTTTCTTCTATGGCCGACCACCAGACAAACATGGATAAGGCGTAGTCCGGCCGGAAGAAAATCTTTTCAAGCGGTATGGCTATGGGCACCGCCACCATGCCCGCTATAAAGGTGAGCAATATGATAGATCGCGGCTCCGGCCTCCTGCGGTCTTCGTGGAGCCAAAACCAAAGCCAAATAAGTGCCGGCATGATGCCGCCTATGAATGTCCAAAATATGATTTGAGAGTTCATGCGCTGTCTTTATTTTTCCAGGGGCCAGGGCGATATGATGAGAGGCTTTTTCTTGCCGGGAAGCATAGACCATATCTCTTCCGTCACAAAAGGGGCAAACGGGTGCAATGCCGCAAGGACATCAGAGAGTATAGCGAGCAAAGTGTATTGGGCAGATAGCTTCTCTTTCTCCTCTCCTTCCTGCAGGATTTTCTTTTTTTGCTCCAATACCGTATCTGCTAGGTGGTGCCAGGCATAATGATAGAGCTTCTCTGCCGCAAGGTGCAGGCGATAATTTTCCATGTCTGAAGTAATGTCTGCCATCACTTCTTTGCATTTGTTTAGCTCGTCTTGGTCTTCTTGTGTAATAAATGTAGGTTTTTGGGCGGCTTCAGGGCTTGTATTTGAAAGGATAAAGCGAGCTATGTTCCAGAGCTTGTTGCAGAAGTTTTTGTATCCGCGCACCTTCTCCTCTCTTATAGCCATATCGTTTCCGGGCGTGTTGCCTATGATGAGGCTTAGGCGCAGGGCATCCGTGCCGTATTTGTCGGCAAGCTCTATGGGGCTTACCACATTACCCTTTGACTTGCTCATCTTATCGCCCTTGGCGTCATTTACCATGCCATGGAGGTACACATCCTTGAAGGGAGTTTTGCCCGCAAGGTACATGCCAAAGATAACCATCCTCGGTACCCATTTGAAAATAAGATCCGCTCCGGTTTCCATAACGTCGGTGGGGTAGAATGTGCGGAAATCACCGGAGTCGGGATAGCCTAAAGTTACCAGTGGCCACTGTCCGGAGGAAAACCAGGTGTCAAAAGTATCGCTGTCTTTGCGTATGTCGCCGCCGCATTCGGGGCAGGCTTTTAGAGCGTCATCAAGGTCGGGCGCGGCAAAGGGGCAATTGGTGCATATTTTGGCAGGTATCGGTATGCCCCAGACTATCTGGCGGGAAATATTCCAGTCCATGGGGTTGTTCATCCAGTGGGAGAATATCTTGCGGTAGTTGTCGGGATAGAAAGTAAGGTCGCCTTTGTCCAGGGCCTCCAAAGCGAGCTTGGACAAAGGTTCCATTTTTACAAACCACTGATCTCTTATCTGCGGCTCTATGGCAGTACTGCATTTGTAGCAGGTCTTCACATTGTGGACGTATTTTTCATCTGTCTTTACCAAAAGGCCAAGGCTGTCTAGCTTTTCTATTATTCTTGCGCGGGCATCATTTATCTTGAGTCCGGCAAACTCTCCGGCGATCGGCAGAAGCTTGCCGCGCCAGTCTATGACCTGCTCCTTCTCAAGTCCGTGCCTTTCCGCTATCTCAAAGTCCGTGGCGTCATGCCACGGGGTGATGGTCATAACTCCGGTACCAAAATCCATGTCTATGGCGGAGTCCTTGATGATGGTTGCTTTGATAGGGCCGTTTATCCAGTCCACATCAATAGTGTCTCCGTGCCGGTACTCCGCATATCTCTTGTCATCGGGATGCATAACTACATACTTGTCGCCAAACTTGGTTTCGGGGCGGGAGGTGCCTATGGTGAAAGGGCCGTATTTCAGATAATAGAAAGGTTCTGTTTTTTCTTTGAACTCGGTTTCCACTTCGGAGAGGGAAGTCTGATGTTTTGGGCACCAGTTTATGATCCTTTCTCCGCGATAAATCAGGCCGTCATCAAACATTTTTTTGAAAGTGCGCTGAGTGGAAGCTATTACATCCGGGTCCAAAGTGAACTTGTTTCTTGACCAGTCGCAGGATATGCCGAGGCGCGCCATGTCTTCTTCCGTGAATTTTTTGTTTTCCATGGTGAAGGCAAGTATCTCCTTGTACAACTCTTCCGGTTCCATGGCGAAACGCGATCGGCCCTCTTTCTCCAGTTTTTTCTCGTATACGATTTGGGTTTCAAAACCGGCATGATCGGTCCCCGGCAGGAGGAGCGCTCTGAAGCCGTTCATCCTTTTATACCTGGTGAATATGTCTTCAAGAGTGAGAGCTAGGGCATGTCCTGCGTGAAGCCTGCCGTTTGCATTGGGCGGCGGTATTATGATGGTAAAAGTTCTGCCGTTTGTACTGGGCAGGTTGTCGGGGTTGAAATATCCGCTCTCAAGCCACCTCTCATATATGGCTTTTTCCGTGGCGGCGGGGTCGTACGGCTTCAACAGCTTGTCCGGTGGGCTTTGGTTCATATCCTATTCCTATATAATATCATAAGCATTTAAGCCCGCTTTGTCTTTTTGTTTTGCCGAAGTAAGCCTATAAAGGACATAAAAAAGCGGCAAATTATGTATTTTCTAGCAAAGTTTAATTGTGGCTCGACAAAGGCTTGTGGCGTAAGGATTATAAGGGATTTTGATTTCCAAAATTAAAAAGACTTTAAGTATAAAGGACATATTATAAATAATATGGCTAAAAATATAGAGATTTGACCTTTCGTGCAGTAGATTGCGAAATGTTGACATTATATCGCTGGCAAGTAGGGTAATCAGGTCAAAAGTATGAATTTTGCGGGTATACAAAACAAGGCGTTTTTAGCTCTATTGGCGGGAGTGCTCATATTCGCGCCTATTTTTGCTGTAAATAATGTATACGCAGAGACCGTTGAGGAGCCATCTGCTCCGGATTTATTTGAAGATTTTGAGGAAGCTGAAATCCCTACATCTCCCCAGTCCCTGTCCGCCCCGTCTCTTTCTTCCTCAACCGGCGCTGAGTGCGGCGGAGCAATAGACTTGTCCTGGAATGCGATCGATGGCGCCACCTCCTACCAGATAATAAATGAGGCCGGCGTACCGGTAGCGCAAGTTTCTGATTTGTCCTTTACGGTCTCCGGTCTTACTCCGGATGAGCCATATATCTACACCGTTGTTGCCAAGAATGGTTCATCCGCTTCAGAGGCTTCTTCGCCTGCCGCCGCTTTTGCTTCTGCCGCTTGCGGTTCATCGGGCGGTCCGCAAACAGAATTCAATACCCATTCCGCTGATTTTGATACCGTAAGCGTTTCCAACTTTACCCAATATCCGGGTTCAACCGATCACTGGTTTTCTTCCATTTCTGCCGACCACGGAGATGTGGTTGCAGTGTCAGTTTACTACCACAACTCAGGTCTTGTTGACGCTCTCAATACCATAATTTCCATGACCGTGCCTTCCGGCGCGCAGTCCTCCTTTACCGTGTCAGGCGGCGTAACCGCAGACAATGCGCAAAGCGCAAATGGCTCTGCAGTCATAAACATCAATGGCGGCAATGCAATTCTTACCTTCATTCCCGGCTCGGCCAAGTGGTATCCAAACCAGTCCCAAAATCCTGAAGACGGATTGGAGCTTGCCGGTTTTGCTATCAGCAACATAGGCACTGTCGTTCCCGGATGGGATTCACAGGGGAGCATAGTGGCTCAGTTTACCGTCTCCTTGCCCGGCGATGATGACGGAGAAGTGGAAGATGAAGCCTATACGGATATCACAGCCAACGGCTCACAGGGGCCGGTAGTTCTTTTGCCTGGACAGGAATTTGTTCTCGAATGGGTATCTGAAGGTGTTGCTTCTTGCACCCTCTCTTCCGCTGACGGCGTTATGTCCGCATCCGGCGTTTTTGAAAACGATGTTACTTCCTCTGTTGGTCCCGGCCATCCTTACTACCCCTCAGATACCCGCACTTTCGTTATTGAGTGTGAGACTTTGGAAGGGGGAGTGGTGTCGGACAGCGTTACGGTTTCCATCCATACTCCGGGTGAAGGTCTGGCAACACCTGATGTCAACGCTACCACGGGCCCGTCTTGCGGCGGAGTAATAGAGTTATCATGGAACTCCATCCCCGGAGCCACCGAATACCAGATATTCAGGAACGGCGAGCAAATAGGCGCCACCCAAGATTTGTCCTTTACGGATACTGGCCTCACACCGAGCGCTTCTTATACTTATGAAGTGATAGCGGCAAACGATTCGGAAACCTCTCTTCCCGGCACTGCAACTGCTACAGCTTCCGGGTCATGCGGCGGTGGAAGTAACTTCACGCTCTCTGTAACATCCCTTTCTTGCGGCAACGAACTGTTCCTATCCTGGACAACCGTGTCAGGCGCCGAGCTTTACAGCATATATCGAGATGGCGTCCTCATAGCAACTACACAAAATCTGTCCTTTACGGATGATGGAGGGCTTCTGAATGGCTTTACCTACGAATACTTTATTGTAGCTGAGCTTGCCAATTCTAGCTCCAGCCAATCCAATTCTGTTTCCATACAAGTGCCTCCTTCCTGCGCCCTTCAGGCTCCGACCATAACCGGAATTAGCGGTCCAACTTGCGGCGGACAGGCAAGCATATTCTGGAACTCCATCCCCGGAGCCACCGAATACCAGATATTCAGGAACGGTGTATACATCGGTACCACTCAAGATTTGTCCTTTACGGATACCGGCTTGGCTTATGATACAGCGTACGAATACTTCGTAAGGTCTTCAAACGGCTCTGAGGTTTCTGTTGATTCCAATGTTTTGACCCTAACTTCAAGCGGATCTTGTGTTGTAACTCCCGCTCCTACCGTAACCTTGATCGCCGAGCCTTCCACCATCTACCTCGGAGACACTTCTACCCTTTCCTGGACTTCTACAAACGCTAATATCTGCGCGGCGATTTGGACTGGTTCCAATGCTGTGTCCGGCTCACAAGTTGTGTCTCCGGCGACTACGACCACCTACTCCATCGTCTGTTCCGGTCCCGGTGGCATAGCCACAAGCACTGCGACCATAACGGTTGCTGTGCCTCCTCCGCCCGAGCTACCGGAAGCCCCGGTACTCAATGCAGTTGTCGGCCCGACCTGCGGCAGTATAGTGCTCTCATGGAACGCTGTAGACACCGCGGTTTCATACAAGATATATCGAGAGGGTGTCCAAATTGGGACTACCCAAGATTTGTCCTTTACGGATGTGGGGCTTACCGCAGGAATGTCCTATAGCTACACCGTCCGCGCCATAAGCCCCGCAGGAGAGTCCGCAGACTCCAACATTGCTTCAGCTGCTGCCAACTCCAATTGTGGTGGGGGAACACCTGCACCCACAGTGTCCATTACGGCCAACCCCTCAAGCATCCTGCTTGGAGCAACATCCACTCTTTCCTGGACTTCCACCAATGCAACAATCTGCTCCGCAGTATGGACAAGCGCCACCACCACCGCAGGATCCTCCATCGTCTCTCCCGCCACAACCACCACCTACTCCATTGAGTGCACAGGCGCCAACGGCACAGCTACAGATACCGTTACCGTCACGGTCGTTCCTCCTTCCTTGCCGGACGCTCCGGTGCTAAGTGCCACCACAGGCCCTTCTTGCGGCACCATATCCCTTTCCTGGAACGCCGTTGAAGGAGCCACCCAGTACGCCATCTACCGCAACGGTGTGCAGATAGGCACCACCTCCGATCTTTCTTTTGCAGACACAGGCCTCACTGCCGGACAGACATACAACTACACCGTCCGCGCCATAAGCCCCGCAGGAGAGTCCGCAGACTCCAACATTGCT
>CAZKKF010000006.1:33291-39939 GCA_964553285.1 uncultured Candidatus Saccharibacteria bacterium
TCAGCTGCTGCCAACTCCAATTGTGGTGGGGGAGGCGGCGGCGGAGGCGGCGGAAGCAGCCGATCATCTTCACGCACAGTGCCCTTGGGCGGACAGTGTGAATACCTCATTGACTACCTGCGCATAGATTTTGCAAACAATCCCGTGGAAGTCATCAAACTCCAGCTCTTCTTGCAGATGATAGAAGGGGAGAGCGCGCTTGCCGTAACCGGTATATTCGACCAGGCCACTCATGACGCTGTCGGCCGCTTCCAGGAAAAATACTTTGGCGATATCCTCGCTCCCTGGGGCCACGATGATAGCACCGGTTATGTATATATCCTCACCAAGAAAAAAATAAACGAGATAGTCTGCCAGACCCTGTATGCTCTTACTCCCGATCAGGAAGTGGAAATCGCGCAATTCCGTGCATTCCTCGGCGCCCTCTCCTTCCAGGGCATTGATGCAGGCCTGCCATCCGTGCCTGGCTCTCCGGTTGGCGCTCCTTCAGGATCCGCCACCTCCACCAATGAATCAGAAGATCAGGACAGCGAAGGTTTCTTTGGCGGCATCATAAATACCATCAGCGGCAATCCCACTTTGAGAAACGTTGCGGGTGCGGTGTTCTCCGGCCCGGAAGGCTTTGACGAGACCATGACCGCTATAGGTGTATTCCTTATCGCTCTAGTCGCCTCCGCCATAATCTCCGACTGGACCGTCTACAGGCTATACCGTTCTACCGACAAGCACATTCTGTGGATGCGCATACTGGCAACCGCAATAGTGGTTATCCTTGTTGCCATAGCCATACTCGCGCTCGTCAAATACCTGGTGATAGTCCTGCCCCTCATCATCACCATACTTGCCATACTGGCAGGCATTGCAGTGCTCGCAGTGCTCCACAAAAGGCACAAGCCGCTTTCCCTGGCAGGCATGAACGGCCCTATCAACCTTCCTCCTCCGGCCAAATAAAAACCAAAAAGAAAGCCCGCCAAAAGCGGGTTTTTCTTTAGCTGCCAAGGCTTAGTCTGCCGCTCGACCTTAGCTCATCGTCCGCCCCGATGCCCTTGTCTCCGAGCAGTGCCCTCGCTCCAGCCGCAGCTCCTATCATGCTCGCATTGTCTGTATAAAGTCCCTCAGAGGGGGTAAAAAGGCCGGTGGCGGTTTCTTTCAGGGCTTCTCTAAGTGTAAGTCTAAGGCGGCCATTGGAAGCCACACCTCCGGCAAGTATCACCGACTGCACAGGGTTTGATTCCAGCGCTTTCAGGGTTTTTGCAACAAGCACTTCCACAATGGCATCTTCGGCCTCTCTGGCTATTTCCATCTTGTCTTTGTCAGTTAGCTCTTTACCGCGGGTGGCATAAAGCACCGCAGTCTTCAGTCCCGAAAAAGAAAAATCCAAATTGTCTGAGTGCATCATGGGGCGGGGCAATTTGCTCCACTTGCCGGAAGAAAGCCCGCGCTCTCGCGCCTCCGCCGCCAGGCGGCTTATTTCCGGGCCTCCGGGATAGGGAAGTCCAAGTATGCGGGCGATCTTGTCAAAAGCCTCGCCTGCGGCATCATCCCTCGTCTCTCCAAGAAGCTTGTATTCCCCGGGCTTCTCCATCAGCACAAGCTCTGTGTGTCCGCCGGACACAAGAAGCGCAATGCTTGGAAGTTCCGGATTGTTGCCAAAAAAAGCCGAGTAAATGTGTCCCTCCATGTGGTTGACGGGCATGATAGGAAGATTCCATGCCAGAGCGAGCGCCCTGGCAAAACCGATTCCCACCCACAAAGCCGGCTCAAGACCGGGGCCGTAAGTTACGGCAATGACATCCACCTCCGGCCGGCTGTATTGGGAAATAAACCTGAGCACGCCATCCGCAAGCTCCTCTTCTCTTTCAAGTATCTTTTCTATTTTGGATTTTGTTTCTTTTGAGATTTTTTGCTCTTCCGGCAGAAGTAATCCTGATTTTTCCAAAGCCTCGCAAAGTACGGGCACCAGGTTTTTGGCGTGCGCCCTTTTGGCAAGCATCGGGTATACGCCGCCATATTCTTTGTGTATTTCTATCTGGGAAAACAGGGCATCTCCGAGTATGTCAAAAGCAAAGCCGTCTGCATTAAGCCTCGCGTCAATCAGGGCTACCGCCGTCTCATCACAGCTTGTTTCTATGCTTAGTATTTTCATGGCTATTTGATTCGGTCACAATACCACAAAAAGGCTCCATTAAGACAAGGTTCAAACGGCGCGTGCAGCGGGGGATTTCACCAGATTAAGCTTGACTTCTAAAGTCGGGATGGTTTATACTCTAGAGGTAAACAAGAGAAAGACCCCTGATATGTCTCGGCATATCTGGGGGCTTTTTCATTTTTTGTTCAACTTGTGCTTAAACTGATCCAAGGTAATAATTGGCACATTGGTTCTTTTTAACAAAAATGTCGTATCCTATTCTTTGAAGGTAATTATAAAACTCAGAATTGTCCGGTAATAGACCTATAAAAAGTACAGCGCGAGAAACCCCGAATTTGTCGCGAAGCCATGAACGAAAAGACTTGTAATCCAATTTCCACTTGCTCTGCTTTATTCCGAATTTGAGATTGGAAGCATCAATGTAGGCAACTGAATTCTGGTTGTTTGAGATTTTATTTCTCATTTCTATTTTCCTAATCCTGAACTTTATTTGTGGTCTAATCATACACTTTGCGCGAACTTTTTTCGAACGGAATTAAAGGCACATTCCGCAGGGCTAACGCCCTCACGCGCTACGCGCGTGCTCTCGCAAAGCGAGAGAGCGGAAATGTGCCAACCCACGCGCCCCGCCTCTGTTTTTCTGGGGCAAAGGAGGCGGGGCGCGGAATGCGGACTTGTCCGCGCGCAGGAGGGGTCTGGGGAGGAATGCGCGCGGGCTTCGGCTTTCTTTTTCGGCGAGGGTGTCCATAAATCAGTATATCACGGCTATCGGAAATTTGGATATTGACTTCTTCAATAGAAGATATAATATATGAAGAAGTCAATCCACACCAAGGAATATGCTGTCTTTGTCGAACGACTGCGGACGGCACGCCTAGAGTCAGGCTTGACCCAGACCCAAGTTTCTAAGAAACTGCGCCGTCCGCAGTCCCATGTTTCAAATATAGAGACAGGACAGCAAAGGGTTGATGTTGTTGAGCTAAAGCGGTTTGCCAAACTCTACGACAAAGACATCAATTATTTTCTGAAATAATATGGATAGGAAAACCAAAAGTTTTATTTCTATTTTTGTCATCACCTTGCTGATAATTCCGCAGATTACTTTTGCTGCTTGGTGGAATCCGACTACTTGGAAAGTTTGGCAAATCTTCACTAGACAGAATGTGGAGACTCAAATCGTTGAAATAGAGGAGGAAGAGGAGGAAGAGGAAGCTGAGGAGGTTGTTCAGGAAGCGGAACCTGTTGTTGATTCCACTCCTTCGACTCCCGCTCCTGCTACGCCATCAGTAAGCACTCCACCCACGCAAGTTAATGTTGTTCCGCCAGTTGTTCCAGTTATAACGCAACCAGCAAAAGACTATATAAAGATTTATGGTGATTTGAGAGCGGAGTACTCTTCGTTGAGAAGGAATATTACGGAAGCTCGTGATTCTTTGAACAATAACAAGGAGCCGTTAAATATTGTTGAAAGAGAGTATGAACAAAATCTGACGATACTACTGAACGAGTTTGTAAAAGATGTACAGATTTTGAACACACTAAATACATCAGATTATAATTTCCCAAACAATGTTGAATTTTATCTTACAAGATATAGCTGGTTAATGTCTGAGTTGAATAGGTTTACTCGGATCTATAAAGATGAACTTCAAAAATATAATTTGAATAATGAGATGAATAGAGTGCTCAATTCTCCAGCTGAAAGACAAGCAAGATGCGACGAGGCTTACTTAGTTTATAGATCAGCTACTGACAGGGAGTTTGAAATAACAGAAAAGTATAATGCTGAGATGAAAAGGTTCTCTATTGTTCCTGGCATGACTATAACAGAGAAAGCGCAATTCGAAAGCAATATTCTACAAAGGTATCAGTGGGATATTGCCCCTGCGCGTCTTGAAGTTAATAGGGCAGCAAGAGACATTCAGTTGTACTGCCAAGGTCAGCCAGTTAGTTCACCCCAAATTTTTACTCCCTATCCCGGGACTTCTGGGGCTTAAATATTGATCTACCGCCAGGCAAGACTCGGCATATTTACAGATAAATATTGTAAAATGTTGCTATGGAATTTGATAATGGCACTAACCTCCATAAGGAAGAGGACTTAAAATCACTTTTCCCAAAACTTCTAGATAATTTGAATGACCTTAAAAACACTCGCCCATTTTCCAACGGACTATCCTTTAGGGAATTCTTTGGTTTATCTATAATCACTGCTTTTAGAAAACATACAGAGTCTACAAAAGATTGGTTTTTTACTACGGATAAAAATATTAGTGACGACGGTGCTATTTCATATTCTGAAATAACTCGACATGACATTGATTACCCTCACGAAAAAATAGAGCAGGTTTATTTACCTATATTTTTTGAAAGAAATAATGCTGAACATTATGAAGATTTGCTCATTCGATTTTTGGAGAATAAAAAATTGAACAAAGATAGTTCATATAAAAATAATAAATCCCTCGTTCTGTTAAATGATATTGATACCATGCAAGGTTTTAATTGGGTAAATGTCTTGCAAAAAATTTTTCCAAAAAACAAAACCAACTACTCACATTTCTACTACATTGGGTATATGGGTCAAAATGATGATTTACTCTCATATATCCTTTTGTCTTATACAGACAAACCTTATCGATCTTATTTGAATGGGCAATTTAAATTTTTCCTCTACAAAAACGGGGAATATAAATTTAAAAGAATACAAGATATTGAAGTAGATGATATTTGGAATATAAACATCTAACAAGCTCCGCTAGGCAAGACCTAGCGGAGCTAACCTTTTTTTGTGGGCGGTAGAGGACTTGAACCTCTGACCCTCTCAACGTCAATGAGATGCTCTACCAACTGAGCTAACCGCCCGCACACTACATATTACGGCCTATTTGGCTCGTATAGGCCCAATTGTATTGATTTTGGGCTTTAGTCGCAAGGGAATTGCGGGCGTGTCTTTCTCCTCCTACACAGGCAAGGCCTGTGCGGGTTCAACTGGAAGCGTACGCCCCGATCGCGCTGTGGCGCGCCTCGGCGCGCGACCATTCCCCCCCCCCCTGTATGCTGAGGAAGTTCTAAATTGTGAGCCTTCAGCAGATAGAACCTTTTGATTCATTGCATTGTAAGGTTTGTTGGATGAATTTTAGTAAGGTAAAACGACCCCTCTCGTGCGTCTAATTTTTAATTAAATTAACAAATCAATTTCTCGAGCAATTCTTTGAAAGTTCATATCTCCTGTATCAAAAATTGTATATGATACAGAAACATTTTTTAGCAATTCCAGTAATTCTTCTTGCTGGTTTGAGTAATATGCAACAATTTCATCTTGAGTAGTTCCTTTTGTATTAACATAGCTATTCCATTTTGCATCTCTGTGAGATTGGGCTAGGGAAATTCTCTCTTTAAGTTTGTTGTTCGGTATCTTTAGAAAACAAATGTATGCATTATTTTGAAGCAACAAAGAAGCACTTTCTGTAAAGCTTCCGATATCTGCCTTGGTACGCCAGATATGTGTAAGATAGAGACGATCAAAAATAAGTACGTCTTTGTCTGAAGAGAGATATTTATTTAAAACCTGTACGATGTGGTCATTGGCTACTACAGGGTCACTGTTATGAAGCAGTGGCATTAGTGTTTCTTCCTCATCAATGAATGCGTAGTTAATTGCTTTTCGTTCGAGCATCTTTTCCAGCTCATTTTTCACAGATGTTTTGCCGCTCGTGGCTATGCCTTCGAGAATAATTATTTTCTTCATAATCCAATTGTAACAGAGAGTGGCTTTTTCTGAGCCACTCGAGCGCTCTCTAAATGGTGACCCCACAGGGAGTCGAACCCTGCTTCCAAGCTTGAAAAGCTTGTGTCCTAACCGATAGACGATGGGGCCTAATGGAACCCTGGCGAACGGCGAAAAGTCTAGCATTTTTTGTAAAAAACGCAAAAAACTGATAGTCTTTCGGACATGAAGGTCGCCTGTGCTGAGGTTGTGGCGTGCCAATGGAAGAGTGGCTGAGTGGTTTAAGGCACTGGTTTCGAAAACCAGCGTGGGGGTAACCCCACCGTGAGTTCAAATCTCACCTCTTCCGCAAATTGAATAGTGAGATTGGGCTTAGGAAGGGGGCGGGAAACCAGCCATTGCATATTGGATAAGGGTATGATATAATGGTAAATGGAAGGACTTTTACCTGTGTTTCGTTTTCTCAACCACTCAAAGGCTCCATAGGGCCGGAGGCTCCAAATGAACGGAAGTCGTGTAAGGGCGTTCACCCTCTCGTTGGTGTGCGCCGTGGCAGTGTGCCTCTTTGGGTCGCCCTTGGGCGCCCAGGGGTATGCCATGATCACGAATGGGCCGACAATCAAGGAGGCTCTTTCCTCCTGGCTGTCCACCTGTTCCACCGACAACCCCCAGGCCAAGCACAGCCGCTTAAGGGCCACCTGTATCCAGTACATGACGGCTCTCAACGAGCGCGGAGTGGGTATCACCAGGGTGGAGAATCTCTCCGCCT
>CAZKKF010000007.1:0-36984 GCA_964553285.1 uncultured Candidatus Saccharibacteria bacterium
TGATAGAGCTTGGCGCGTCTTACCTTGGCTCTCTTTACAATCTCTACCCTGTCTATGTTGGGGGAGTACAGGGGATATATTCTCTCTACCCCTACGCCGCTTGCTACCTTCCTTACAGTAAAGGTGCCGCCGGCTTCTTTGCCGTGTTTTACGGCAAGTACCAGGCCTTCAAAGGCCTGCAGGCGGGTCTTGCCCTTTTCCTGGATTTTCTGCCAGACGCGTACGGTGTCGCCTGCGCGTACGGCAAGCTTTTTCCTCTCTTCTACGTCTATGGGTGATATTTTTATAGGCATGTTAGTCCGTATATGAACGCGAGCTACTGTATCACAAAGACTTTCCCCAGGCAAATCCGGCGGCACTCCCCAGGCCCGCCATTATTTTGCCCTGAAGGCCTCCAAGGCCTTCGCAAAATCCCTCGGATACGGTGCTTCCACGCTTATATCCTTGCCAAGAATATCCTTGAAAGTGATGCGGCGGGCATGCAAAGCCAGCCTTTCCATGCCAAAAAGGCATTTTTGCCCGGGAGCATAGAGCTTGTCGCATACCACAGGATGGTGCACTGCTTTCATGTGGGCGCGTATCTGGTGGGTGCGGCCGGTTTTTGGGTAGGCTTTTATAAAAGTGGCGGATTTGTCTTCTCTTCTGCCGGCTACTTCAAAAACAGTGACGGCTTCTTTTAGTTCTCCGCGAGCCTTCCTCTGGCCCGAGCGCAGGCGAAAATCCTTGCGGCTTCGTCCCAGGGGGCGGTTGATGATGCCGCGTTCTTCAAGGATGGTGCCGTATACAAAGGCGTGATATTCCTTCTGTACTTTGCGCAGGGCAAACTGCTTTTTTAGCGACCCAAAAGAATGGAGGTTTTTTGCCACGAGCAATACTCCGCTCGTGTCTCTGTCCAGGCGGTGTACGATGCCCGGCCTTGCGGGGCCTTCTTCCTCGGATTGTTCAAACTCTTTTTGTATTTCCGGGCGATGTTCAAGGAGCCAGTCTGTGATGGAAGGGGAAGCGCTTCTCTCATCTCCGTGCGTCAAAACACCCGCCGGCTTATACAAAGCAATGACGTTATCATCCTCAAAAAGGATGGATATTTCAGACCCCTCTGCGTCTTTCTCGGTTTTCATATTCTTTGATCATGCCCAAAAATTCTTCTTCTGAAAAGTCCGGCCACAGAGTATCGGTAAAGAAAAGCTCGCTGTATGCCGCCTGCCAGAGCAGAAAGTTTGAAAGCCTCTTTTCCCCCGAAGTGCGGATTATCATGTCCGGATCGGGGATGTCTTTGGTATCAAGCGCTTCATTAAGTATGGTTTCGGTCAAAGGCTTATTGTCCGGCAAGCCGGAAAGTGCCCTTGCCACCGCCCTCACAAGCTCGGCCTTACTGCCGTATGATACTGCCAGGGTGAGAGTCAGGCTGCTGTTGCCGCGGCTCTCTTTTTCCACCTGCCCTATAAGCTCCTGGATTTTTGGAGACAGGTGCGAGCGATCTCCTATGAAGGTGATGCGCACGTTTTTCTCCGTAAGGGAAGAGAGTCCTTCGTCCAGAGTTTTTTCCATGAGGTCCATCAGAAAATCCACTTCCTGTTTTGAACGGTTCCAGTTTTCCGTGGAAAATGCAAAAGCTATCAGGTTTTTCACTCCGGCCTTCATGGCCCATTCGGCCACTTCTTTGAGCTTCTCGCGTCCGGCCTCGTGGCCGGCTACTGCGGGCAAATTTTTCTTTTTTGCCCAACGCCTGTTGCCGTCCATAATGACGCCTATAGAAAGAGGAGTGGACATCTCGGTTTGATTTGGTGGGCGATACAGGACTTGAACCTATGACCTTCCCGGTGTAAACGGGTTGCTCTACCAACTGAGCTAATCGCCCGAACTATGGCACCAATCGCTACCAAAACAGCTAACGCCCGAACTGTGGCACCAGCCGACTAAACTTCTGTGCAGGCCCGCGAGGCCCCTCACGGCTTTTAGCTTACGGCAATATCTCATTCCTAGCAAGGATTTCCCACAATGCATAAGGGCCGCCGCGAGATAGTGAATCTTGCGGCGGCCCAAAGCCTTTCATGCGGATTTGCTGAACTTTCCGGTGCGGAAAAGATATCCGCATACGTAGAGGATCTCCCGCTCGCTTGCTCCGTCGTCCCTGGCGAGGGCCACCCACCTCCTGTGGGCGATGATATCTGTGCCGGGGTTGGGCAAGATGCCCTTGGGAAGCCGGTACCCGTATTCGCCAAGAAGCCACTCCGCGATCTGCTTTAGCGACCGCAGGTTATCCAGGAAGCGCATGTTGCCGCGGAAGCCCATCTTCGTCAGGGCGCAGGCCCAGGCGATAACCAGCTCGTCTACCGCATCGCGGGAGAGCGTCTCATTGCGGGGCCGAGGCTCCATGCCCCTGTTCTCCCGCCGCCACATGGGGCAAGACAAGCAGGGCGCCCTCTTCTTCGGGCGAAGTTTCTCCTTGTACGGAAGGGGAAGAGAGAGCTGGTACCGGTTGCCGCCGTGCTCCTTGCTCTTGGGGAGCGTTGAGGTGAAAGCGATGATTCTCTCTCCGAGCTCTACTGCGACAGCGATTCGGTCCAGAGGAGGCTTTCTCCCGGGATGGAAGCCGAAGCTCCGTCCTACGCGCATCAGATAGTCTCCGACCTTTAGCGGACTGCTCATCGGAGGCAGTAAGACCGCATTGCGCACTGTTGGCATGACTTTCCTCGAAAGTTGAAAGGTTGAAGAAGGAACTTTGCTAACTCCTTCCTCATGATATTCCCAAGCTTTTGCAATCGCCTTGTGCATAAGTCATTAGGGCACTTGGAGGTAGCTTGGCGCAAGTCCAAACTTGGTTTTATTTCAATTTAAGGGTATAAATTAGCCCATGGTGCCTATGGTGTAATGGTTAGCACTAAGGTTTGTGGAACCTTCAGTCAGGGTTCGAATCCCTGTAGGCACCCCCGCGTCGGACGCGGTTCCCCCTAAAACGCGTCTGTAAGCGGAGACTCGTTTGACGAGCTCCGCTCTAATATATAATTGGAATACATTAGAACGTCTAGAGGGAAAATTATATTCTTACATTATCTAAATAAGCATTAGAAACCACCTTTCCTCTCAAATAATCGCCTCACTATAAAAACGCCTCAATTTGAGGCGTTTTTATAGTGAGGCGATTATTCCTCCCGTCCCATTTTCTAGATCCTGGTCAAAGTGTAATTGAGGGAAGACTCTATGCGGTTGCCCTCAATATCAAGAAGCTCCACAGTGTCGTTGGCTGTGCGAAGGAAGCGTATTTGATCGCCGTCCTCTGCGCTAAGCACGTAGACTATGGCTGCCGCATCTTCTCCCAAACCTATCTCTGTGCTGAAGGTGCCGGTCTGTACGAACTCGTTATCGTCCGCCACTCCGAGATAAATGTTTGTCAGGGTGAAGCTACCCGTCGTATCTGCGGCATCTTCCCTCACCATGGTAAGAATGTGCTCTATGCCCATGCAGTCTGCGCAGGGCAGGGTGCCGGAAAAGGTAACCTGCGGCGCATCAACTATGGCCTCTGGCTTGCGGTCTTTGGTGATGCTCATCACGATTACCACCAGCACCAGCACAATGACCAACCAAATAATTATTTTTTTCATGTTTTTGTTTGCTTACAATCTTCCAAAAAGCACGCTATTCTTCTATAAATGTTACAACACATCGCTCCAAGGGCAAGGATTTTGTTAGACCTACGATTTTTATATAATCCGGTAACAGGCAAGAGCTTTATATGATTCCTATATTCAAAAAGTTAAAGCAGGAGGGTTTGTTAAAGCAGGGCGGCGCATTGCTTGATCTGGGTTGCGGGAACGGTGAAGTGTCCAAACCATTTTTTGAACACGGATATGACGCAACGCTTGTTGATATTAACGAAGCTGTATTGAATCAGGCGGCCGAAAGTTTCAAAAATGTAAAAGAGGATGGTTTCGTTACCGTAAACTCCGCAATGGAAGGTTTTGAGTTTAATGAAAAGTATGACGGAATAATAATGTCTAACGTCTTGCCATTTCAGAAGGACAAGGAAAATATCAAGAGAATGGTCCAGTCGGCTTTTGATTCGTTAAATGAAGGCGGGTTTCTATTCTTTACTTTGTTTGGTACTCAAGACGCATGGGCGGCAAATCCTTCGGCTGAAATGATTTTTCATACCAAAGAAGAAGCAGTCGGTGTTTTGCCCGAAAGCATTTATTTCTTGTCTGAAGATTATGGCAAAGGTTTGACCATGAAGAGGCAAATCAAAATGTGGCATATATTCCATCTTCTCTACATAAAATAAAAAATACATAAGACCATGTTTCCCGGCGAGTATTTGCGATTTTACAATACCTATTGACTGATTTTTTGTTTGCTATTAGCATACGATACCAGTTCGCTCGCAGTACATTTCACCACTCCACCCGCAGAGGTATCAAGATGAGGGGATCGAGTCCCGCCGCAATGACTCACGACGCGCCGCTCCCGAATGGGACTGGCTCAAAGTCGGAGGAGCAAAACGGTAGGACGGCCAGCAATGGCCGGGCGCGGGCCACAAGGCTCACTGACGCCAAGGTGATGCAGTATTTCCTCAACTCCCGGGGATTTCCTCAGGGAAACCCCAAGTTCCGGGACGATGGACATCGCTTCGTCATGGAGGGCGAAGGGAGCAGGGCCGGCATTTTGGACAGAGCGACTCACCGGTTTTTCAGCCGGGAGGAGGTCGTGGAGGAGATGAAGAGTGACGAAGGGGTCGTAAGCTAAGCGGCCCCGCCGCGAGCAAAGTACACAAGCAATTAAAAGGGCCGGACCACCATTTGAGGTGGCCCGGCCCTAACGCTTTCTATATAAGCTCTACGGTTGTATAATTTGTACCACTTAAAAAATAAAAAACAAAAATGCAAGAAAAAGAAACAAATAGAAATCCGTGGAAGATGGCGTTGATGCTTGCCTTCATCATTGCAGTGCTCATGGTCTTTAGCTCGGGCGACAGAAAGTCCGTACCCGGAGAAAACATTATTACCGTATCCGGCACCGGAAGCGTCTTTGCTCCGCCCGATGTAGCGACAATTTCCTTTACCGCAAGCGCCCGCGCCGACAGCGTGCCGGAGGCGCAGGAGACCGCCAACACAAGCGCCGAGAGGGCCCTTGCCTCTTTGCGCGGCCTGGGTATTGAAGACGCAGACATCCGCACTACCGGATATAATGTGTATCCCAACTACGAAAGAATCAGCCCTCCCTGCACGCCTTCTTTCTGCCCTCCATATCAGGAGGCTATCTCCGGATATACTGTATCCCAGACCGTGTCTGTAAAAATACGACAGGTTGATACTGCAGGCGAAGTGCTTGCAGAGCTTGGCCGCGCAGAAGTTTCAAACATATCCGGCCTCTCCTTTGAGGTGGACGACGAAGACGCTTTGATGCGCGAGGCTCGTAAAGAAGCTATTGAAGATGCTCGCACCAAGGCCCGCGCTTTGGCCAAGGACTTGGGCGTACGCCTCGGCAAAGTGGTGTCCTTCTCCGAATACGGATATCCAATGGGTATCATGATGCGCTCTGCCTCTATGGAAATGGGCATGGGAGGGGATATGGCCATGCCGTCTGTTGCTCTGCCCCAAGGCCAGAATGAGATAGTCTCAAACGTAAGCGTTACTTACAGGATAAAGTAAATATCGGCTCTAAAGAACAAGCGAAAGCTAAAAACACCCCCGCCTCAGGCGGGGGTGTTTTGGTGCAAGTTACCCCTCTTTACTTTTGCCGCAATCTTGTGTAGTATTGGCAAATGAAAGAGCCCGCGGGCTGTTTTTTATTATCCGCAAAACGGCGCTCTGCATAAAATCAAATGAAACCACTAGAGTATATAAAAGACACCAAGGTAGAGCTTTCGCATGTGTCATGGCCGACCAGAAGGCAGGCTCTTGCGTTTACCGCGCTCGTTATAGGCATATCGCTTGCTTTTGCCGTGTATCTCGGCCTTGCGGATTTTCTGTTCTCGCGCGTAGTTGAGTGGGTAATCTCATAAATATAACTAAAAGCTTTTAATCTCCTGCAAACAAAATGAGCACACAAGACATCATAGGCAAGAGGAACTGGTACGTCATTCACACCTACGCCGGCTATGAGAACGCCGTTATGCGCAACCTCAAACAGCGCGTGGAGTCCCTCGGCATGGAAGACAAAATATTCCAGGTCATCGTACCCATGGAAAAGAAGATAAAGATAAAGGGCGGCAAGAGGGTAGAGGACGAAGAGAGAATATACCCAGGCTATATTTTGGTGGAAATGATTGTTACCGAAGACTCATGGTATGTGGTGCGCAATACTCCCAGGGTGACGGGCTTCGTGGGTTCCGGTGTGTATCCGGTGCCGCTCAACCAGCAGGAGGTAGACAATCTCTTTGCCCGCATGAATGCCGACAAGGTAACTCACAATATGGATTTGGAGATAGAAGACGCGGTAATAATAGTGGACGGTCCGTTCAAGGAGCTTGAAGGCAAGGTAAAGGAGCTTGATCAGGAGCGCGGCAAGGTAAAAGTGCTTGTGTCCATGTTTGGCCGCGAGACTCCGGTGGAACTGGATTTCTTGCAGGTTAAGAAAATATAGAGAATAGGTATTAGGTGCTAGGAAGTTAGCGAAATTCGGAATGAAGCCCTCAGGGGTAGAGCCGCTTGACCTAAAGCCTAAAGCCTAGTACCCTAACCCCTACATTTATGGCAAAAAAGATAACAAAAACACTAAAGGTAGTACTTCCCGGCGGCAGGGCAACCCCCGCGCCTCCGGTTGGCCCCGTGCTTGGCCAGGCTGGTATAAACATCGGCGAGTTCATAAAGCAGTTCAACGATGCTACCGCCCAGACTCCAGGCGAGACTATTCCTGCGGAGATTACCGTCTATGAAGACAGGAGCTTTACCTTTGTCCTCAAGACCCCTCCGGCTTCCGCCCTCATCCTCAAAGCTTTGGGCAAGGAGAAGGGAAGCGGCAAGGCTCCTTCGCAGAAGGTTGGCGTGCTCACAGACAAACAGCTTACCGAGATTGCCGAGAAGAAAATGCCCGATCTCAATGCCAATGACATAGAAGCGGCAAAGAAAATCATCGCAGGTTCTGCCCGCTCCATGGGAGTTGAAGTGAAGTAAATCTCAAAGAGAAGACAAAATACCCCCGATAGGGGGCTTTTGTTTATATTGACATCGCGGCGATAGCGAGTAGTCTCTATACTAGAACCCCCAAGGAGGCTTATGCTCATCGCTTTTGCTTACCCAACGGGGACTGATCACCTGGAAATGCGCGGGACGATAGACAGTTTGGTTACGTCTCTGAGGGAAGGCGGATTCAGCACGACTTTCGTCAAAGCTCAGTCCGCTGTCCCCCAGGCCGACCTCCTGGTGGTCTTTGCTCCACAGGCTGATGAGATGTCCGATATGATCGGACAAGCTATTTCTCAGGGCAGTTTTGTTGCCATGATGAATAGCGGCCCATCTTCTGTTAAGCGCAAAGGCCGGATTTTCGGAGTGTCCTACGCGGGCTACTTCGATGCCTTGAGGTGCATTTACAAGGTGATTTGGTTCCTGGAACGCAAATAGCTCTGGCAGGTTTCGATCTGTCAGAGCTATTTTGTTTTATTTATATCCCTGTCCTTATAAAGCTTGGGGAGCATGTCTGTCGGCTTCCAGTTTTTCTTTAGCGCTTTTATGTCCTGGCTTGTCTGGTATTTTCCCAGTTTTGAATAATCGTTTTCAAGTATCGGTCCTGTTTCAAAAAATATTATTTGAGCTATGCGCCGTCCCGCTACCAGGGGAATGGAGTAGTGGGAGGAGTTGTTTGTTATCTCCATTGTCCAGCGATTGATGTATCCCACGTCGCCCCAGCCCGCGCATTTGCATACTTCTATGAAATTGCGGCCAAGCGAAGAGCGAGCTTTCATCATAGTGGTGATGTGGTCTTTGCCGCCAATGAATTCATTGGTATGGGCAAGTATTGTTTCTCCCGGTTTTAAGAGAATTACTTTGTCATTTGGTTTGATGCCTACCCAATCAAAGTTGTATTTTTCAAAAACCCTGCTTGCTTTCTCTGCGCGCTCCGGCTCGGTACCCCAAACGTGGTCGGTGTGCTCTTTGTCCCAAATATTATAGATATTGTGATTGTGCTTGGTCGGGTGTTCGCGGAAAAAATGTTCTCCCAAAGTCACATCGTAGCTTGAGGTGGCCAGGTTCTTGCGCACGAAAGGCTCAATAATAATATCGCCCTTCTTCATCTCCTCCATAATCCGCCTGTCCGATAATGCCATGTTGTGCCAATTATAGTTTTGCCGATATATAAAAGCAAAGCCCACGAACGCCGTCTTGGTGTTCGTGGGCCCGTGCTTCTTTCTAGTCCCCCAGTGAGAGGATGAATTCCTGCACTTTCTCGTCTCCGCGGCATCCGGCCAGGAGTTTGTCTGAGTTGATGAGGCGGCTGAAGTCGTGCTCGTTCTCCACAAGCTTGCGGAGTTGGGTCCAGACAGGGTGGTAGTTGCCGTTTGACCCTTCCGGATCGCCTTCCTCTCTCGGCCTTGCCGGGTGCTGGAGAGGGGACATATGACCGTTGGACCTCAGGTCGCCAGCCAACCCGATGTCCTTGTGGAGCGACCTTACCCCGTCTTGGGTGAGGTAGCTTGTGCGGGCGCATTTTCCGGCAGATGCCAAGGCCAGGGTGAACATGTCGCTCTCCTCCGCCCGGTCTTCCTCCCTGACGTAGGGCAGGTGCCACTCGCCCTCCGAAAGCTCTTCGGGGCGGCTTGCCATCATCGCCTCTGCCATTGCCAGGGCGAAGTCCGCCGCTTCCGGCTGGGCATCGGTGCTTGCCCGCAACCCAAAGAAGTTCCTCCAGTGGGTTGAGGTAACGATGACCGTGTGGAAGGCGTATGTTTCCAGCACCCGATTGGCGTGTTGCTTGTGAAGGCCCTTGTCCTGGTGGGACAGCCGGTTAGCGATACCGCTCTGCCGGACGAGTTCCTCCACGCTTGCGCACACCATGTCGGCCAACGCGATGTCGGACGCGCTTTTTGCCGACAGGATGATCTCTTTCCTCCCTCCTACAAGAAAGTAGGCTTGGATGAGAGCCATGTCTCGCCCGAACAGCCAGTTGCGGACAACGCTCTCCTTGTCGGATGGCGAGAGCTCTTCTCCCGCCTGCATGCCGGCCTTGTTCATCCCGAACGAATTGGGGATGTAAGGATTTTCCAGTACCGCCTTCATCCGCTTCCAAACAGGAATTGCTCTGGAGCTTGCGGAGTTGCGGCTGAACCGGCAGTGCGTGTTGAACTCTGCCAAGAATGGCCGGGGGAAAGTTACCTCAATTGAGGTGAGCCTTGATCCCCGGTGGGCACTGTCGCAAACCACTCTTGCGGTGGCGCTTCCTACGGTAAACGTATTCACGGATTCCTCTGCGGTTGATTGTGAAAGAAGCGGTCAAAAGACCAGGTTCTGGTTGTCATACTAGCCATATCCGGCCACGGGTCAAGTTTGACTCTTTGTCCCCCCTTGTCTATATTGGCGAAGGAATTGCTCTCTGTTTTTCCGTCTCTCACAACAGCCTAGGAGGTCGTATGTCCGCCAGGGACTGGTTTGCTCGCAGGACCCTTTTTGTGGCGATCGAAGGAGGGGAAGGTGCTGGTAAGTCCAGCCTCATTTCCCGCATGAAGAAATCACCAAGGTTTTCCTCCTGGGATTTTACCCGCGAACCCGGGGGGTCGGAGGAAGCGGAGAGGATCCGTGAGTTTATCCTCTCTCCCGAAAGCTCGTCCCTTAGCGCGGAAGCGATGTTGCATCTCTTTCTCGCCGCAAGGGTCGAACATCTGGAAAAGCACATCAGGCCCAAGCTGGAAGTCGGTCAGCCCGTCATCTGCGACAGGTTTGATATGTCCACCTGGGCGTATCAGGTGATGGGGGATGCTGAAGGGAGCTATCGCTTCAGGCAGATCTTCAACGCCAGCAGGGCCTCTCTTCTGCCCAATCTCTACATCCTCTTGGATGTGGATCCTGAGAAGGGTCTCGCCCGGCGCAGGGGGCAGGGGCAGGTGAATCACCTCGACTCGCGTGGTATCGATTATCACCGCAGGGTGAGGGAGGGTTTCCTTTCCTTCGCCTCAGAGGTGAGTCCCGAGCCCAAGGTGGTTGTGGTGGATGCCAATCGTTCCTCCGACTACGTGTTGGAGAAGGTCATGGAGACCATTTATCCTCTGTGATAGTGAGAGCGGCCCCTACTTTGTACAGGTAGGGGCCGTATCTAATTTAGTGCTATTATCTAGCCGTGATTGCCCAAAAGATAAGACATTTGGTAGTTGGGGCTCTGGAGTCGGCGGGCATCCCCGATGCCGATTTTGTGGTGGAGCATCCTGCGGACTTAGAGATGGGGGACTATTCCACCAATGTCGCCATAAAGCACAGAGACAAAAAAGATGAGATTTTTGCATATATTGAAGCAAACAAACCAGACGAAGTGGAAAAGGTGGAGATGGCCGGCCCGGGCTTCATAAACTTTTATCTTTCCAAAGAATTTTTTAAGGAAAGTATTGGTGAGATTATAGAAAGAGGAGAGAGTTTTGGAAAAAATGAGAATCTAAAGAGCAAAAAGATAATAGTAGAACACTCACAGCCAAACCCTTTCAAAGCTTTTCATATTGGGCACTTAATGAACAACGCTATTGGAGAATCTGTTTCAAGAGTTCTTAAGGCAAACGGCGCAGAGGTGAAGACGGCAAGTTACCACGGTGATGTAGGCCTTCATGTGGCAAAAGCAATTTGGGGCAAAATGCAGAAGCCGGAACTCTCTTGGGGAGAAGCTTATGCTTATGGTGCAACCAGCTACGAAGAACATAAAGAAGAAGTGGTGGCCATCAACAAAAAGATTTACGACAAAAGCGACGGTGAGATAAATGGGCTTTATGAAAAAGGCCGCAAGGAAAGCATGGAAGGTTTTGAATCTATCTATGACAGACTCGGAAGCGAATTTGATTATCGTTTTTATGAAAGCGAAGCAGGCGAAGTGGGCAAGAGTCTTGTTTTGGATAATGTCGGGAAGGTTTTTGAAGAGTCTGATGGCGCCGTGGTTTTTAAGGGAGAAGATTTTGTACCAAAGACACACACACGAGTGTTCCTAAGCTCCGAAAAGCTCCCCACTTATGAAGCCAAGGAGCTTGGTCTGGCCAAACTCAAAAAAGAAAAATGGCCACACGATAATGCCGTAACAGTAGCCGCAAACGAACAGGATTCCTTTTTTGATGTAGTGGAGGTTGCTATTGGCGAAGTGTTCTCAGAGCTTAAGGGCAAGCTAAGGCACCTCTCCCACGGCATGCTAAAGCTTTCAACGGGCAAAATGTCTTCCCGTACGGGAGATGTCATTACTGCCGAATCGCTCATTGAAGAAGTGAAGCAAAAGACCAAAGGCGACGAAAGCGTGGCGATTGGCGCCATCAAGTACATGATTTTGCGCCAGGCCATAGGCGGCGACATTGTGTTTGATGTTGAAAAATCAGTCTCTACGGAAGGCGACTCCGGCGTGTATCTTCAATATGCATACGCGCGCACAAATTCGGTTTTGGAAAAAGCGGAAAGGGGGCTTGATGCAAGCGCTCCAAGAGAGAACCTTCACGAGGTTGAAAAACTCTTGTACAGATTCCCGGAGGTGGTGGAGAGGGCAGGGGCGGAGTTTGCTCCAAGTTTTATTGCCACATATCTCACTGAGCTTGCGGCAAGCTTCAACAATTTTTATGCACACGAAGAAATCCTTGGCGACTCTCCGGAATCTCCATATCGTCTTGCTGTCGTGAAAGCTTTTAACATTGTGATGAAAAATGGTCTCACTATTCTGGGTATTCCCACCCCTGAAAAAATGTAGGTTTCTAGCCCCCCATTTTCCCCTTGACTTCCCCTATCAACTATGATACAATGGGGGTAGAAAGAGGTGTACATCTGTACACGGCCGACTAGGCGGTTTCCCCTAGAGATGCACCTTCAGCTAAAGGAGCTGACCATGTCTGGAAACATGCTTGGCGTAGCGTTTCGCGATGCGCGCGGACCGCTCAACACCCTCCTGGACCGCTTGGCGGGCCAGGAGGGTGAGATGTGGCTCAAGCGGTTGAACAAGTTCAACCGCGGTGAGAATCCCTTCGAACCCGTGCTCGTCACGGAGCCCAAGGACATCCCCATCCCCATCCCCATCCCCATCCCCACCCTCTACCTCCACGAGAAGCAGAAGACCGCTCCGTGGATCAGTGGCTACGACCTGGAGGCCCACCTCAAGAAGACTGGTCTCATTGACCGTTGTTTCTCCCTTGAGGATGACCTCATCAAGGGTTGGCTCGCCAACCCTTCCACTTACCCGGAAGAGTTCAAGGGAAGGTGGGTCAACCTCTGGAAGAGCGCTCAGGGCCGCGACGGCGGCCGCAACGTCCCGTGCCTCAGCTGGGACGGTGGCAAGGTCATCGTGCACTGGCCCTGGCTCAGCCGTGACTGGGGCATCCACGGGCCCGCTCTCCTCGCAAGTGCTTAATGCTCAGTACCTTGGGGGTTTTTTGAACCCTTGGGACTTGGCTTCTGGGCGGACACTCTGTGTCCGCCCAGCTTTTTTTTGCTAAAATATTTGTGGAAATAGGTTAATTTGCTTTTGACTAAGGTCAAAAGCGACCGAAACCAGTATCCATATATTGAGAGTGTTTGTGTCCACGGATGCGAGCAGGGTGATATATGTAGCAACTTCAAAAATGAAGATACTTGGTATAGGACATTAAGGTATTTTGATACCGATCGAGATTCAACTCCGAGAAATTTCAAGGAGCGGTGGTAGTGACGATGTCTTATACATTACGCTCAGGACCGCGACGACAACCGCAACGTCCCGTGCCTCAACTGGAACGGTGGCAAGGTCATCGTGAACTGGAACTGGCTCAGCAATGACTGGAACAACAACGAGCCCGCTCTCCTCGCAACTCTCTTCATTTCCCCGCCTATACGGCGGGGTTTTGTTTACGCTGAGATTGCTCAAATGCTTTTGTTAGCTGACCATTCCAGCCTCCAAGCATTTTGCCCACTTCGTTTAGGGGAAGGGACAGGGCAACGTATTTTTTATTATCAAGTGACTTGGTTTCCCAGAGTATTAAGAGCATGATTTTCAGTACATCCAGTTTCCTTATGCCCAATCTGACATACTGTTGCTTCTCTTCTTTTGGCAAGAAACTCGCTACAGACACCGCTTCCACGAGCTCTATAAATATTTCATCTATTCTGTTGCCCAAGGTGTAACGCGCTGTTTTTGGCAAGGTATTATGGTATCCATGCCAGAGGATATAGGCACTCTTAATCTTTTCCAGGACGCTGGGCAATTCGCCGACCGGATTTCGTCGGGGGGGGGGGCATGTTGGAAGGTTGGGTCATGTCTACGATAATATCATCTCGGTAGAAAATCTCCTTGAAGCCTGGAGGGAGTTTTTGAGAGGAAAGCGGAGCAAGAAAGATGTGCAGGAGTTTGGGCTCCGTTTGATGGACAATATTTTCTCTCTGCATGCAGAGCTAAAAAATAAGACCTACACACATGGCGGCTACAAGGCTTTTAATATTTCCGACCCGAAGCCAAGAAACATACACAAGGCGAGTGTCCGCGATAGGCTTCTCCACCACGCCATATACCGCGTGCTCTATCCATACTTTGATAAGCATTTTATCTACGACTCGTATTCCTGTCGTATAGGCAAGGGTACACACAAAGCCATGGATAGGTTTAGGAGTTTTGCGAGGAAAGTGTCAAAAAACAATACGCGCACATGCTCCGTGCTTAAGTGCGACATAAGAAAATTTTTCGCGAGCATTGACCACGCAGTTTTGATGGAAATTATAAGAAAGCATATCTCTGACGAAGATGTAGTGTGGCTCGTGGGGAAGGTGATAGAGAGCTTCAGCTCCTCTCATAATGTTCCAATATTCTCAAGAACATTAGAATGTCCAAAATATTCAAAGGGTCTGCCTCTTGGTAACTTAACTTCGCAACTCTTGGTCAACGTGTATATGAATGAGTTTGATCAATTTGTGAAGCGCGAGCTTAAAGAAAAGTACTACATAAGATATGCCGATGATTTTGTATTTTTGTCTCAAGATAAAAACGGACTTGCGGAGGTCTTGCAAAAAGTAAGCTTATTTTTTGAAGAAAAACTAAAGCTCTCACTTCATCCGGATAAAATTTTTATTAAGACTTTTTCTTCCGGCGTTGATTTTCTTGGCTGGGTGCATTTTCCCGACCACAGGGTTTTGCGAGGGGCGACAAAAAGGAGGATGTTCAAAAAACTCTCGGCAAATCTGTCTGAAGCATCTGTTGCTTCATATCTTGGTATTTTGAAACACGGAAATGGGTACAAATTGAAACAACGTATCAGCGCCGTCCTGCGAGACAACCCCTCACCCTAAAAGTCATAAGAAAAAACGTCGTATCATATATGATATGGTCGCCGAAAAGCGTTTAGGGCATGTCAAGATAACATCTTGACATCTTATATCGGTAAAAAACTTGGTATATAATTTGGTAAATGACCTCCAAGGATTTTGACAACTGGAACGATAGGAAAAAGCACATACACAAACAATCTCAATACCTGCCTCTCTATCAAGAAAGGGAAGTTCGTTGGTGTCGTCTTGGTATCAATATAGGTTTTGAACAAGACGGGACAGGGGTTGAATATTCCAGGCCGGTACTTATCCTGAGAGGATTCAGCCGACAAGTCTGTTTGGTGGTTCCCCTCACTACTTCAACAAAGAAAAACAAATACCATGTGTCTGTTGGAGTGATAGCCGACAAGAAGGCATCGGCTATCATTTCTCAACTGCGCCTTATAGATACCAAGCGTCTTGATCAGCACATTGCGACCTTGGACAAGGATGTCTTTGCAGAAATCAAAAAAGCCGTCAAAAACTTGTTCTGACGACTTTTTTGATTTTTTGTTCTCCCCCCGAAGGGGGCCGGGCCGAAGCCATTTGTACCCATATGCTACCAAATCAAGACATTTTGTCAATGAGGTGGTCGGCGCTCTGATTGCCGTATTTTGTAACAGCTTAGTGGAGCCTAGACACCGACCGAAATATCCTGTAGAGTTCTGCCGGTATATCAGTTCCTTAATCCCAACATTTTCGCCAGGAGGAAGGGCAGATGTCGTCTATCGTATTGCTGGTTGGCCCGAGCGGAGTCGGCAAAGATGCCGTCTTGAGTGAGATGGCCAGGGTCTCCAAGATCGCAAAGAGAGTGGCGTGTACCACACGCTCCCCGAGGCCGGGTGAAGTTGCCGGCACAGACTACCACTTCATCAGCCGGGAGGATTTCCTGGTTGGCATCTGCAAGGATGAGTTCGTGGAGTGGGCTGAAGTCCATGGCAATATCTACGGTACCTCGGTCCGCGAGCTTGAGAAGGCTGTCGCAACCGGACTGACTGTCATGTTTGACATTGATGTCCAAGGCGCAAGGCAGATCAAGAGGAAGATGCCGGAAGTCATCACCATCTTCATCCTCCCTCCATCCATGGAGGAGCTTGCCCGCAGGCTCAATGGCCGCGGGAGTGACGCAGATGCGGTCAAGGCCAGGCGGCTTGCCCACGCCAGGGAGGAGATCAAAGAGGCCTATACCTTTGATTACCTGGTGCTAAACGACGAGGTGCTGAAGGCGGTGGATACCATTCAGAAGCTTCTCGGCATCCTCGCTTTGGGCGGCACGCCTCCTCCGGAGAGATTTCGCAATACGCATCTCATCCAGAGGTTGTTGGTCTGGTAAGTGCTCGTTTGTGCCGGCCCCCCGATTCCAGCAGTGGAGTCGGGGGCCGTTTTTTTAAGGGCCATTTAATGCTAGGATAGGGAGACGATGAGCCAAAGCAAGGGTAAGCCTGAAGATAAAAGGTCTACCAGAGCGGAGAGGGAGGAAAAGATTCTCCAATTCTGGAAGGAAAACAATATATTTGAGAAATCTCTCAACAAGCCCAAGAAAGGGTTTTTCAGTCGCAAAAAAGAATTTGTTTTTTATGATGGGCCGCCTTTTGCTACGGGACTTCCACACTACGGGAGCCTTCTATCTTCAATAATAAAAGATGTTATTCCGCGCTATAAAACTATGCGCGGATACCATGTTCGCCGCAGGTGGGGCTGGGATTGCCATGGCTTGCCCATAGAGAATATGGTTGAAAAAGAGCTTGGTCTCAAAAGCAAAAAGGAAATTGAGAAAATGGGTATTGATAAATTCAACCGTGTATGTCGCGATTCCGTTCTTCGGTTTGCCGATGAATGGAAGGTCTTTGTTGAACGAATTGGCCGGTTTGTGGACTACGACAATTCATATAAAACAATGGACAATTCCTATATTGAAAGTGTCTGGTGGGGTCTCAAAGAGATGCATAGGAAGGGATTGCTTTACGAAGGTCGCAAGGTTCTTCTTTATTGTCCTCATTGCGAGACGCCGTTGGCCAAAGCCGAAGTGGCCATGGATAACAGTTACAAGGATATTACGGAAGAATCTGTGTATGTGAAATTCAAAATTAAAAATCCTGGAGCACATGATTTACCGGAAAATACATATTTACTTGCTTGGACAACAACACCATGGACACTTCCTGGAAACGTGGCACTTGCAGTCGGAGAAAATGTTCAATATGTGCTAGCCCAGAAAGACAATACGGAACATTTCATTGTATCTATTGCTACAGCACAGTCTGTGGTTATTGATTCCCCTACTATGGGAGCATTGAATATAGAACTACCAGATGGTCTTGTCGCTAAAAAGATAATCAAAAGTCACGAGTTAATTGGTCTTGAATACGAACCTCTATATTCATTCCTAAAAGAAAATCACAAAGTTGAGGGTCTTGATAAAGCATACAAAGTCTACGCGGCAGACTTTGTAAATACGGAAGACGGCACGGGTATTGTTCATACGGCAGTGATGTATGGTGAAGACGACTATGATTTAGGGCTGAAAGTCGGATTGCCCATGGTGCCTCTTTTAGACCAGTCTGCCCATTTCAATGAACAGGCTCCTGAATTTATCCGTGGACAGTATTTCAAAAAAGCAGAAAGGACGATAAAGGAAGATTTAGATAGTCGCGACCTTCTTTTTAAGCGGGAGATGCATACCCATTCATATCCTCATTGCCATCGTTGCGGCACAGCCCTCCTTTACAATGCTCTAAGTTCCTGGTTCATCAACATCCAAGAGAACAAGAAAAAGATGATTGAGTTAAACGAAAAGATTAACTGGATACCAGATCATCTGAAACACGGCAGATTCTTACATACTGTTGAGAGCGCCCCAGACTGGACGATTTCTCGCAATCGTTATTGGGCCTCTCCTCTGCCTATTTGGAAAGATGCAGGTGGCAATGTTCATGTTCTGGGTTCACTGGCGGAGCTTAAGAAAAGCATAAAAAAATCCAACAACAGATACTTCATCATGCGACATGGTGAAGCCGAGAGTAATGTACAGCAAATAGTGAGCGGAAGCGCAGACCAACCTTTTCATCTCACGGAAAAAGGCAAAGTGGATGTGGAAAAGAGCGCAGAGGCTTTGAAGGGAGAAAAAATAGACATGATAATCGCTTCGCCTTTTGTGAGAGGGAAGGAGACTGCCGCCATTGCCGCTAAGGTGCTTGGCTTGCAGGAGTCGGCAGTCATTTTTGATGAAAGCCTGAAAGAAATACAAACCGGCAGATTTAACGGCGGGCCGGTGAGTGAATACCGCGCCGCCTTCCCAACCTACGAAGACAAATACGACAACAAGCCGGAAGGAGGCGAGAGTCTGCTTGATGTGAAAGTGCGCGCCGGACAATTCATCAAGCGGGTCGAGTCGCAATACAGCGGTAAAAATATTCTGGTTGTTTCTCACGAGTATGTTTTGTGGATGCTTCTTGCCGTGGCAGACGGCCTCAACAAGGAAGAGACTTTGCACTTGAAGCCAAACGGCGGATTTATTGATACGGGAGAAATGCGCGAACTTAAATATCTCAATCTTCCGGTAAATGACCGCTTTGAACTTGATCTCCACAGGCCTTATATAGATGAAATTGAATTGATTTCTGAAGATGGCAAACCTCTCAAAAGGATTCCGGAGGTAATAGATGGGTGGGTTGAATCCGGGTCAATGCCTTTTGCGGAATATCATTATCCTGTTGAAAACAAACGCGAGTTTGAGAAAAGATTTCCTGGTGATTTTGTCGCTGAGTATATAGCGCAGACACGCACCTGGTTTTATTACATGCATGCAGTTGCGGTAGCGCTTTTTGATAATGTCGCATTCCGCAACGTTGTTACTACTGGCAATATTTTGGCTGTAGACGGAAGCAAAATGAGTAAATCAAAAGGTAACTACACCGATCCCATGGCCAATCTTGATACCTTTAGCGCGGACACCCTTCGTTATTATCTGATGTCGAGTGTCGTTATGCAGGCGGAAGATACTCGTTTTGCAGACGATGAGCTGAAGCAAGTTCATAATCAGGTTGTTAATATCCTATGGAATGCCTTCAACTTCTATGAAATATATTCTGCCGTAGACCACCGCGCCGATAATTCATCAGATAATGTACTTGATAGGTGGATTATTTCCCGCATCAATGAACTTAACGAGGCTGTCACCGAAGCAATGGAATCTTACGATATGGTAAAGGCATCGCGCCCCATGAAGGATTTTATTTCAGATTTCTCAACGTGGTACATAAGGCGCTCTCGCGATAGATTCAAGAGTCACAATGAGACAGACAGGTATCAGGCACTTTCTACAACAAGATTTGTTCTGTTGAATCTTGCAAAGATTATCGCGCCTGTAATGCCTTTTATTGCTGAAGATATTTACCAAAAAGTACGAACCGACTCGCTTTCCGGCACAGATCCTGAAAGCGTACATCTATGCTCTTGGCCCAAAGCAGGAGATATTAATAGCGATAATATAGTGCATATGAAGAGGGTGCGAGACATTGTATCTCTTGCGCTCGAGGCCCGCTCCAGGGCGAATATAAAAGTCCGTCAGCCTTTGCAAAAGCTTGTTGTGAAGGATTTAAATCTTGAAGAAGCTTTTGTGGAACTTATAAAGGACGAGGTCAATGTGAAAGAAGTGGTTGAAGATAAGCAAATTGAAGCGGAGGTGGAGCTTGATACCAATATCACGGAAGATTTGCGCAAGGAAGGCGAGATGAGAGAGCTTGTACGCCGCATGCAGGAGCTTCGCAAAGAGGCGGGCCTTGTGCCGGAAGAGAAGATATCTGCGATTGTTGCTGCAAGCGCAGAAGGCCGCGCCATATTTGAGCGCTTTGAAAAAGAGATAAAAGCGGCGGTCAATATAGGCAGCGTATCTTTTGAAGAAGGGGATGCTCTGTTTGGCGAAGTGCGCATCAAAAAGATTTAACATGTCCTACGCCATATACACCACACCCGGTCTGGTATTGTCTCGGCGCGGAGTGGGCGAGAGGCACTTTATGGTAAGAATACTTACCCGCGATCTTGGTCTTATATCCGCCAAGGCCATATCCGCCCGCGCGCCGCTCTCCAAACTGCGCCCGGGCACCACTCCTTTTTCAACGGGTCTTTTCTCTTTTGTGCGGGGCAAAGAGTGCTGGCGCATGACAAGTTTTCAGCCGGACAAAAATGCATATTTTAATCTTGGAGACAAAAGAGAGCACAAAATACTTCTCGGCAAAATCGCCAGAGTGGTGTCTTCTATGGCTCCTCTCGGCGAGCCTGCCGCAAAACTTTTTGACATCGTGCAGGGAGGAATAACGGGCCTGCCATATTCTTCCCGCGAAGCCCTGCCTTTGTATGAACTTGCCGTGATGACTCGTATTTTGGATGCTCTTGGCTACATTCCGGACCACACGGCCACCAGGCCGGTGCTTGAGAGCGAATATTTTGACTCCTCCCTGGCAAAACACATAAAAGACAATGCTCCGCGTCTGCGCACTTTTATCTCCCAGGCTTTTTCCGCAAGCCATCTCACCTAAAGTCTGTTCTTTTGGTATAATCAGGGAATGAACGAGGAGGACAAGGGGCGTATCGACAGACTGCGCGATTCGCTTTACTCGCGCACAAAATCCCAGCGCTCGTACGAGAGGCACGAACTTTCTCCTGAAGAGGAAGAAGATGTCCAGGTATCGGGGCCGGAGGATGCCGCTTCCGATACTCCGATAGAGGATGTTGTATCATTTGAGTCATTGCCGCATCCTGTGACGCGCATCATGCAAAAAATATTCGTAGGCTCCATCATCTTCTTTGTCGCGGCGGCTGTTTTTGCCGGCGTCATGTTTTTGCGCGGGGGTGGCGCCGTATCGCCGCGCAACATAGACATAAATCTTGCCGGTCCCACCACTGTGGCCGCCGGAGCGCCCATTGAGTTCAACCTGAGTCTTTTAAACAGAAACAATGTAGTGCTGGAAAATGCGGTGCTAAAGATAGACTATCCGCAAGGCGCAAGAAGTACGGATGAACGCAACGCCCCTCTCTCCTCTGAAACCATAGAGTTGGGTCAAATGTCGCCGGGGCGCGAGATAGTACGCGATGTAAACATGGTGCTTTTCGGCGAGAGGGGTGCGGTAGAAAAGCTTGGAGTAACTTTGGAGTATCGCGTGCCCGGGTCAAACTCGGTTTTTGTGGCCAGAAAAGATTTTGATGTTGCTATAGGTTTTGCGCCGATAGTTGCCACCGTAAACTATCCCTCAAACATAAACGCCGGAGACGAACTGGTCTTTGTGGTGGAAATCGTTTCAAACTCCACCGAGATTATTCACGACGTGCTTCTCTCCGCAGAGTATCCTTTCGGTTTTAGTTTTGGGGCAAGCTCGCCGGAACCTTATGTGGACGACAACCTGTGGCGCCTGGGTGATATTCCAAGCGGAGAAAAGCGCACCATCACCATAAGGGGCAGGCTTGAAGCGCAGGACGAAGAAGAAAGGTCTTTCCGCTTTTTGACAGGCGTTGCAGACTCCGCCAATCCCCGCAGAGTCCAGTCTGTGCTCGTCTCATCTCTGGAAACGGTCAGAGTGGCGAGGCCCTTCCTTGCCGTATCTTCGCGCATCAACGGGGCGGACGGAGAAGTTTACGCGGCAAGGCCGGGGGAGAGGTTGTCTGTGTCCATAAACTGGCGCAACAATTTTTCCCAGCCGGCGCTAAACGCCACCATAGAAGCAAGGCTTCGCGGCTCTTTTGACGGCACTACCGTAGTGCCCCGCATGGGCGGCTTCTTCCGCTCAAGCGACAGCACCGTTATCTGGCAGAGATCGGGTTTGGCCGCCTTGGGAGAAATCGCTCCGGGCAGTACAGGCTCTGTGGATTTTAGTGTTGGTCTTCCGGCCTCTTTCGGATCAAGCGGAGCCAATCAAAGCCTCGTTGTGGAAATAGTGATGCGCGCCAATGTGATAGAGCAAGGCGGCTCCACGAGGCCCATTGAGACCAGAGTTTCAAAGCTCGCGCGCCCTTCCGCCGCCCCGAACCTCGCCGTTTTTTCCGGCAGGGGCATAGGCATCATAGAGCATAGAGGCCCCATGCCTCCCAGAGTAAACCAGGAGACCACCTATTCGCTTTTCTTTGCCATAAGCAATAACTCCGCCGACCTAAACGGCGTTGAAGTGCGCGGAGTATTGCCTCCTTATGTGGAGTGGAAGTCTGCTTTCTCTCCGGCAAGCGAGCGCATTATCTATAACCCCGCCACCAGGGAAGTGGTGTGGACTGCCGGAAGCGTCCCCGCCGGCACCGGTGGCAATTTGCCGGAGAGAAGGGTAGAGTTTCAGGTGGGACTGACCCCGAGCATTTCCCAGGTTTCAACAGTGCCCATCCTGATAGAAGATGTCGCCCTGACCGGCACGGATATTTTGAACGGCAGGCCGGTGTCGGTGCGCGGAGCCAATCCCACCACCCGCACGGCAGACACTCCTTTTGTGGAGGGCCATGACAGGGTTGCAGAATAAATACTAGAGGCTAGAAGAATGGCAGAAAAAGACACCAATACTATGGAAGAGCTGGTAGCGCTTTGTAAGCGCCGCGGCTTCATATACCAGGGCTCGGAGATTTATGGCGGCCTTTCCGGCACATGGGACTACGGCCCCTTGGGTCTTGCCCTCAAAAAAAATATAGAAAATCTGTGGTGGAAGCAGTTTGTAGACGTGCGTCATGACATGTACGGAATAGACTCGGCCATATTGATGAACTCCAAAGTGTGGGAGGCGAGCGGCCATGTGGACGGATTTTCAGACCCGTTGGTGCAGTGCGGCAAGTGCAAGCGCCGTTTTCGGGCGGATCATCTGGAAGACTTGTCCAAGTGCCCGGAGTGCGGGGGAGCGCTTTCGGAAGCCAGGCAGTTTAATATGATGTTTGAAACATCCGCCGGTTCGGTGGCGGGCGATGATCAGAAAGTTTACCTGCGTCCCGAGACGGCCCAGGGCATGTTCGTCAATTTCAAAAATATAATTGACTCCTTCCACCCAAAACTTCCTTTCGGCATTGCACAAATCGGCAAGGCTTTCAGGAATGAAATAGCTCCGCGCGACTTTATCTTCCGCGTGCGCGAACTGGAGATAATGGAACTTGAATATTTTGTGCGCGAGCCGGAGTGGCAGGAGAGGTTTGAGCACTGGCTGGAGCAGATGAGGGCATGGTTTGCTTCTCTCGGTTTCGAGGAGGGCGACATAAAAGAGATCGAGATACCTGACGGCGAGCGCGCTCACTACTCAAGGCGCACCGTTGATTTTCATTTTCGCTATCCGCACAAGTTTGACGAGATAGCCGGCCTTGCCTACCGCACGGATTTTGATTTGGGCAAGCACATAGAGCACAGCGGTATTGATCTCTCATATCTTGACCCTGTTACCAACGACAGGTTTGTTCCTCATGTATTGGAGCCGACTTTCGGCTTGGGCAGGCACATCCTTGCCGTCATGGCCAAGGCTTACACCGAAGACGAGCTTGGAGGGGAGAAGCGCGTGTATCTAAAGCTTCCTTTGCATCTTGCGCCCATCAAAGCCGCCGTCTTTCCTCTTTTGAAAAACAAACCGGAGCTTGTGGCTAAGGCGCAGGAGGTATATGAAAATCTGAAAAAAGAATTACTCCACGTTGCTTTTGACGATAACGGCAACATTGGCAAAAGGTACAGGAGGCAGGACGAAATAGGCACGCCTTTCTGCATCACCATAGACTTTGACACCCTTGAAGACGATACCGTAACCTTGCGCGACAGGGATACAGGATCGCAGGAGAGGGTGGCTGTGGCCGATTAGGTTTCTAAAATTAAACCTTAATAAGGCCGCTTTTTGCCTGTTCTCCCTGCTGCGGACATCAAGCCTTCTCGCCGCTACTTGCTTTGTTATATAAAACTTCTAATATATAGGATATGTCATTTCAAGAAAGATTTGCTTCCATAAAAGCTAAGCAGGAAGAAGCCGAGAGAGAGAGAGAGAGAGAGAGCAGAAGCAGAGGCCGCCGAAACAGCTCGCTTAGAGACCGAGGCCAAAAGAGGTGAACTTTCAGCCGAGCGCGAGCAGGTGCTGGCCGAATTTTCCCAGGCCGAAACCACCGCCAATGAAGCGGCAGAGACCATAGCCCAGGCAGACGCTTTTGCCGCAGAACAAGGGGACAGTCTTGATCCGGAGGCCAAAGCCGAAATTGAAGCTTTGAAACTGGAAGCGGCGGAAGCGCAACAAAAATTTGAAGAACTGAAAGCCAGGCTTGACTCCCTCAACTCGGAGATCTCTGCTTTTGAAGAGACCGGAGAAACAGGAGAAGCGGCAATTGAGTCGGAAGAGTCTGCTGAGCCGGCTGAAGTGGAAGAATCCGGCGAAAACGTTGCAGGGCCAGTCGCCGACTCCGAACAGCCACCCCAAGAAAATCCGGAGAAGGTTGGAGGTGAGGCACCTATTGAGGACATGGATGCTATCCATGGAGAAGCTCTTCGCGACGATCTTGCGTTTGAAAAGGGTAAAGACAGAGAAGAAGCTGTAGCCGAGATTGTTTCAATAGCGGAGGAGCTGCAAACATTGGCAGATTCGGAGGAATTACAGCAAATAGAAAAATATGCTCAGGAAATAAGCGGGCAACAACCAAAGGTTTCTCGTTTATCAACCGGCGAGTTTTATTACAGTGGCCCTACCGGAGAAGAGTATCAAGGACTAAATAAGAAGGTTACCGATATTCTGGACAAGCTTAATGGTCCCTTACATAAATTCGGCTCTGCTTCGGAGAGGGGATATCTCGCTTCCGGCGTAGTTGAAAAATATTTTGGAACCCCAAAGACCCTCTCTGAGTTTACGGAAACTTTGAAAGATCTGGCTAGTCAAGAATAAAAAACTAAATTCCAAGCTTGCTCCTAAGCTCGGCCATCTGACGTTCATCGGAGCGTTTGCGGGCCGCTTTGACCGAAGTTTTTGTTCTGTCTTTGATGTCGTTGAACTGTTTGCTAAGTTTATTCAACGCATCCCCAACCTCTTTCAATTGAGTTTGCAGTTGTTCCTTCTTGCTTACTGCTGTTGTCATGTTCCTATTGTAACATTTTCTTCACGATTCAAAAGAGTTATAATATAGATGTAAGAAAGAGGGAAAACGGCTCATAAACGGCTCATAAACGGCTCATGGGGTGAGCCGTTTATTTGTATTCGCAAAAATTTTGAAAAACCGTAATATGTTGTGAGCATGATAAAGGCCAATAAACACATATACCCAAACGGGCTTACCCTCATAACCGTGCCCATGCCCGACTCGCCCACGGCAACCGTCATGGTCATGGTCGGCACAGGCTCGGCATACGAGAAGCCGGGAGAGGAAGGCATATCCCACTTTTTGGAGCACATGTCTTTCAAAAAGACTCCCTCCCGTCCGTCCGCGTACCACATAACCCGCGAGTTCGATAGTCTCGGCGCTTCGTACAACGCCTTCACCGATTTTGAAATGACCGCCTACTATGCAAAGGTTGCAAGCAAGGATGCGGAAAAAGCTCTTGATCTCATTGCAGACATCTACCGAAACTCCGTTTTCACAAAGGAAGATTTGGACAAGGAAAGGGGAGTGATTCTTGAGGAGATAAACATGTACAACGGCAGGCCCGAGCACCTGGTCTCGGAGCTGTTTACCAACATGATGCACGGCAACCAGCCCTCGGGTTTGTCCATCCTCGGTACCAAGGAGTCCGTTTCTTCTTTTGGAACGGAAGATTTTTATCGCTACAAGCAGGCGCACTATGTGCCGAGCGCTACCACCGTGGTGCTCTCCGGAGCCGTTGATGCCAAGAAGGCAAGAGCCTCGGTTGCGCGCGCTTTTGCAAACTTCGCCCCGGCCAAAAAGCGCTCCAAGATAAAGACCAAAATCTCATCAAAAGGCCCGATGATAAAAGCTCTGCATCGCGACATAGAACAGCTTCATCTGGTCTTGGGAGCAAGGTCTTTCCCGTATGGCGACAAGCGTAATACGGCCATAAGCGTTTTGAGAGGAGTTCTTGCCGGCGGCTTGAGTTCAAGGCTCTCCCAAAAGATGAGGGAAGAGCTTGGCATCTGCTACTACGTACGTGCCGGCAATTCTCCCGCCATTCACCACGGCGAGTTTAGCGTGGTGTCCGGCGTTGACCCGAAGCGCGCCGATGTGGCCGTGGAAGCCATCATTGATGAGATAAAGAAGCTGAAGGCCGACAAAGTGCCGAAAGACGAGCTTGAGATGGTGAAGTCCGCCATGGTATCCCGTATGTACATGGCTCTTGAATTGTCTGATGATGTGGCGGAATACTTCGGCCACAGGGCGCTTTTTCATGGCGACTTGCTTTCTCCCAAGGAGAAAGAGAAAGCCATAAAGAGTATTACTTCGGAAGATGTGCTCTCTGCCGCCCGTGCGCTATTCAAGGGCGGGCCGTATCTTGCGCTGGTCGGCAATAAGCCCGACACCGACTCGCTTGGCCGAAAGATTTCTTTTTAGCGGCCGCGCTCGCATGGCAAATGGTTTGTGGTAAGATTTAACAAATGCCGGACAATAGCAGGGAACACGTTGTGCGCATTGATGCCATGTCGGTCATCAAAACGTTGGTCATCGTTGCCATAGCGGCAAGCCTCTTCATGGTGCGCGACGTGGTGCTGGTAATACTTGCGGCCATCGTCATCGCTTCGGCCATAGAGCCCGGGGCCAGGTGGTTTGAGAGGCATGGTGTGCCGAGAGTCCTGGGGGTGCTATTCATATACGCCGTAGCGGCGGTTATTTTCCTTGGTACTTTCTACTACCTCCTGGTGCCTCTGCTTTTTGAATCAACCAGTTTTTTGGTGAAGCTTCCGGAATATACCCGCCTCATAGAGCAGGCCGCCTCCTCTCCGACTCCGTCAAACTCGGCCTTTTTTGAAGGCATACGATCCACCATATCCATTCCGACCCTGATACAGCAGATAAACGGCATTATCATGAATGCCTCAAGCGGCTTCTTCGGAGCCATAGATGTGATATTCGGCGGCGCGCTGTCCTTCCTTCTCGTACTGGTGCTGTCTTTCTATCTTTCCGTGCAGGATGACGGTATCGGCACTTTCCTGAAGATTGTTACCCCACTCAAGTACGAACAATACGTAATAGGTCTGTGGCGCCGCTCCAGGGAAAAAATCGGCCTTTGGATGCAGGGACAGCTTTTGCTTGGAGTAATAGTGGCCGTGCTCACATACCTCGGCCTCACTTTGCTTGGCGTGCCTAATGCGCTTTTGCTCGCATTCATTGCCGGTTTGTTTGAACTCATACCGCTTTTCGGCCCCATACTTGCCGCAGTGCCGGCCATCATCTTTGCCTTCGGAGCGGAGGGTGTCACTCTTGCTTTGCTGGTGGCCGCTTTGTTTATCATCATCCAGCAGTTTGAAAGCCAGCTCATATATCCTCTGGTGGTAAAGAAAGTTATTGGTGTTCCGCCCACCATTTCCATTCTGGCTTTGGTAATAGGAGGAAAGCTTGCCGGATTCATAGGCCTGCTTTTGTCCGTGCCCATAGCCACTATGCTTATGGAGCTTATAGCCGACTACGAAAAATCAAAGATTGAGGAAAGCAACGCCTCTTAATGCCGGACATGACCAAGGAAAAGAGTTTTTACATCACCACCACACTGCCTTATGTGAACGCCCCGCTTCACATGGGGCACGCTCTTGAGTTTATACGCGCCGATGTCGTGGCAAGGTACAAGCGCTTGCTTGGCTATGATGTCTTTTTCAATACCGGAACGGATGAGCACGGAATAAAGATTTACAAAAAAGCGGAGGAAGCGGGGATGCCGCCGCAGGATTTTGTGGATGCGGGTTTCAAAACTTTCAAGGAACAGCTGGACAAATTCGGCGTGTCAGAGGAGGCGCATTTTATCCGTACTACGGACGAGGGCCACATAAGGCAGGCGCAGGAGTTTTGGAAAAGAGTGGCGGACAGGGGATACATCTACAAAAAAAATTACGAGACAAAATATTGCGTTGGTTGTGAGAGTGAGAAAACAGATTCCGAGCTTGATGAGAACGGCCATTGCCCAATCCATCCGGGCATTTCCCTTGAGCTTATATCCGAGGAGAATTACTTTTTCAAATACTCCGATTTTGCCGGCAAACTTTTGGAGTTTTATGGGAAAAATCCGTCTTTTGTGGTACCGGATTTTCGCTTCAACGAGATAAAGGCCTTTGTCAAAAACGGCCTGCAGGATTTTTCTATTTCGCGCCTCAAGGCCAAGATGCCCTGGGGCATAGAAGTGCCCGGAGATAGTGAGCATGTAATGTATGTCTGGTTTGATGCTCTTACCAACTACATCAATACATTAGGCTGGGCAGACAATGACGCCAAGTTTGAGCGCTATTGGATAAACGGTACTCCCACCCAGTATTGCGGCAAAGACAATACGCGTTTCCAGGCCATTATGTGGCAGGCCATGCTTATGGCCGCAGACCTACCCCCATCTCACAGGGTGGTGGTCAACGGTTTTGTTACGGGCGAGGGCGGGGTGAGGATGTCAAAAACTTTGGGCAATGTGGTTGACCCGCGTGACTTGGCGGAGCGGTACGGTACTGACGCTTTGCGGTATTTCCTACTTCGCGAGTGTTCGTCGTTTGAAGATAGCCCGTTTACCGCCGAGCGTTTTCATCAGTCATACAATGCCGGTCTTGCAAACGGCCTTGGCAATTTGGTATCGCGCATAATGAAATTGGCAGAAGCCAATCTGTCGGAGCCTGTTTCTGTCGGTTCTTTCAGCCCTTCGGAGGACATGACTATTGCCATGGATGATTTTGATTTGAAGAGGGCCATAGACGGCGTCTGGGCTTCCATATCAGACTTGGATACGGAAATCCAGGAGAAAAAACCATGGGAGAGCAAAGACAAAGAAGTTATAAAAAGTTTTGCAGAAAAGCTTGGCGGTATTGCTCGCTCTTTGTCGCCTTTCCTGCCAAAAACTTCCGATAGCATCATTGTCGCCATAAGCCAAAACAAGATGCCAAGCGAGCCGCTTTTCCCGCGAAAATAATCCGCCTACTTATGTTTAATCATTTTGATATTCACTCCCACCTCAATTTTGAAGACTTTGATGCCGACAGGGAAGATGTATTGCGGGAAATGAAGGAGAGGCGCATCGGTACCATTACCGTGGGCACAGGCATCAAGACGTCAAAAGAATCCGTTGCCCTTGCCGGGCAAGAAGAAAATATATACGCCACCGTTGGCATTCATCCGAATGACGGCTCGGAAGACAATCCGGAAGAGCTTGAAAAACTTATCACTCATCCCAAGGTGGTTGCCGTAGGGGAGTGCGGGCTGGATTACTTCAGGGAAAGCGATATTGAAGCGGCCAAAAAGAGGCAGATTCCGGTATTTGAAAAACAAATTGAGCTTGCTCTCAAATACGGCAAGCCTCTTATGATCCACGCCCGCAGTTCATACAATGACGTGGCTGATATTTTAGAGTCTTACCACGGCAGACAGGGCGAAAAACTGCGCGGCAATATGCACTTTTTTGCAGGCAATGTTGATGAAGCCCGAAGATTTCTTGATATAGGATTTACTCTCTCATTTACCGGTGTGCTTACTTTCACGTCAGATTACGATGAAGTGGTACGCTTCGCGCCCCTGGATATGATAATGTCGGAGACTGATGCTCCCTACGCCGCCCCCGTGCCTTTTCGCGGCAAGCGCAACTCGCCTTTGTATGTGGAGGAAGTGGTAAAGGCCCTGGCACGCATCAGAGAAATACCCCAAGAGGAAGTCCGCACGGCGATTTTGGCCAACGTTTCAAGGGTTTTTGGCATTCCTACAGCTTAATAAGCGTCCTTGCAATAAGCCTTGTGGCTGTGGTATATTCTGCCGGTCTTCCTTTGGATGGGAAGTCTTAATGGTTTCCTTGGGGTCTGAAAAGCTCTAAGGATCGTATCCACCAATACGAAATGGAAATAAACGAAACAGCGGGCTCTGCTCGCATATACGAAGTGGGTTTCTTGGTAAACCCCACCTTGACTCCGGATGCCGCCCAGGCGGTGCGCGGACAGATTGAGGAAATGGTTACCAAGGCCGGAGGGTCCGTCATAGACGGCGAGAATCCCAGGATGAGGCGCTTGTCTTACGCTATCTTCGGCTTCATAAACGGTGCCAAGCACGCTTTCACCGAGGCTTACTTTGGCTGGACCAAGTTTGAACTGCCGGTTGAGGCGCTCGACGACCTAAACGCAAGCCTGAAGAAAAAAGAGGAGATAATCCGATTCCTTACCATAAATACGGTCAGGGAAAAGACCTATGCTCCCACATCTGTTCCGGAAGAGGAGATACAGAGCGATTCTGAAGACGCTGCGCTAGATATGGGGGATGCTCCGGAAGCCCCAGTGGAAGCGGAAGTTGCGGACGGAGAAACGAGAGAATAGAATAGGGCCATGTACATAAACAAAGTATTCTTGTTCGGCAATCTTACCCGCGATCCGGAAGTGAGGGCTCTTCCTTCGGGAGGCCAGGTAGCGTCTTTTTCCATAGCCACCAACAGGGTGTGGAAGGACAAAGACGGCGCCAAGCAGGAATCGGTTGATTATCACAATGCGGTTTGTTTCGGCAAACAGGCCGACACCATAGCCCAGTATTTGCGAAAGGGAAGCTCCGTTTTCGTTGAAGGCAGGCTTACCACCAGGAGCTGGGAAGGCCAGGACGGCAAGAAAAATTACCGCACGGAAGTGATTATTGACCGTTTCCAGTTTGGTCCCAAGACCTCAGCAGGCGGTGCACCGGCCGCAAGCGCCGGCAAAGAGCCGCAGGACAGTGCCCCCCAGGAAATAGATTATCCTGAAGAGGCAAGCATCAATACGGACGACATTCCGTTCTAAATCAAAAAATAGCAATGAAAGAAGACCAGAAGATAAACATAGAACACATAGACTACAAGGACACCGAACTGCTGAAAGGCTTCATCAATCCGCACGGACGCATTTTGCCCCGCAGGAGAACCAGGCTCTCAGCAAGAGACCAGAGAAGTTTGGCGCTTGCCATAAAGCGCGCCCGATTCCTCGGACTGATGCCCTTTGTAGCCAGATAAAAAATAGTGATTTCTATCAAAAAACGGCCCTCTCACTAGAGGGGCCGTTTTTTGATGCGCGATATAGAGTATAATTGCCATGATGAAGATGCCTCACTTTCTGCGCACCGGATTTTTTGCTCTCGGCCTTATGGTGCTCTCCTTTTTTCTAAAAGCTCTTTGCCCGATATCTCAAGGCTGTTTTGCCGATCCCTTTGTTATAGCTTTCTTTGCGCCGGTGAAGCTTTTGTATCATTTGGCCCCAAGCCTGGGGCCGGCCATATCTTTGCGGGTGGAGCAGGCCGTGCTTGTGCTGATATGGTTTGCCATCGGGTGCCTGGTCGGTCTTGCGGCGGATGCCGTCTCCCGCAAGTACGGCAAAGGGAAAAAACCTATTTAATCCTGTCTGTGTATTCTCCCGTTTCTGTGTTGATGCGTATGGTGTCTCCCGCTTCCACAAAGAGGGGAGCGTTGACGCTTGCTCCGGTTTCAACGGTTACCACTTTGTTTCCCGCCCTGGACGAATCTCCCTTTATGCTCGGAGGCGCCTCGGTAACTTTGAGGTCAACCTTTATGGGGAGCTTCATGCCGATTACATCCTCATCAAAAATTATTGAAGTAACGACAGAGTTTTCCTTCAGGAATCTTCCCTGATCGCCTATTTTCTCCGCCGGTATCATGAACCGATTGGAGGGATCTTTGATATCGCAAAACCACCACTCCTCCTGTCGTCCGCCTGCGGCGGGTTTTTTGTACAGGTACTTTACCTCCTTGTTTTCAATATCCGCTTCCTCAACCTTGTCCGATACATGAAAAGAGTATTCGGTGGTTTTTCCGGTAAGCAGATTTTTCAATTTGGTCGCATTCACAGGCTTTCTCTGCTGTTTGCGGAAAACATGGGAAGAGAGCACCTCATACGGAGTGCCGTCCAGGACTATAAACTTATGTTCGGTTATTTCGTTGTATTCAAGCATAGGGGAGTCAATATACCTTATCGCAGGCTCAAAATAAAGCAGGCTGTATTCCGTTATTTCAAAAGCCCGCGTATCTCTTTCAATATCTCGTTTGCCTGGGCCTTGTTCTCTCTCAAGAACTGCCTGGTGGCATCATAGCCTCTGCCGATTGATTCGCCTTTGTACTTGTAGCTTGATCCGCTCTTCTCTATTACGCCGAGCTTTTCTCCCAAAGCGATAATTTCGCCTTCTCTGGATATGCCCTCGTTGTACATCAGATCAAACTCGGTCTGCTTGAATGGCGCGGCCACTTTGTTTTTTACCACCTTGACCCGCACTCTTCCTCCCATTATTTCCTCGCCTTTCTTTATCTGGGCGATGCGGCGAATGTCCATTCTTACGGACGTATAAAACTTCAACGCCTTGCCTCCGGGGGTGGTCTCCGGATTGCCAAACATTACCCCTATTTGCATTCTGATTTGGTTGATGAAAATGACCACCGTTTTGCTCTTTGCCACAATAGCCGTCAATTTTCTCAAAGCCTGGGACATAAGGCGGGCCTGCTTGCCCACGTGGTGCGCCCCCATATCTCCTTCTATCTCGTCTCTTGGGGTGAGTGCCGCCACCGAGTCTATGACTATCACATCCATCTTGCCGCTTCTTACCAAAGACTCCACTATCTCAAGCGCCTGCTCTCCCGTGTCCGGCTGGGATATCAAAAGCTCGTTTACTTTGACCCCCAGTCTTTTTGCATATTCCGGATCCATGGCATGCTCCGCGTCTATAAAGGCGCATATTCCTCCCAGCTTCTGGGCCTCGGCCACAATATGAAGTGTAAGAGTGGTCTTACCCGAAGACTCCGGTCCGAAGACTTCTATGATTCTGCCTCTCGGCACTCCTCCCACTCCCAAAGCATGGTCAAGCCCTATGGAGCCGGTGGGTATGGCATTCACGTCCACTTTGGGCTTTTCATCAAGCTTCATTATGGCATCGTCGCCAAACTTGGTTTTGATGGCCTTGATGGCGTTTTCTATTTCATTATGCCTGCTGTCTTTCTCCGTGTTTTCTTCGCCTGCTTTGGTGGTTTTCTTTGCCATGTTTTTATTCTTCATTGCTAATGCTCTCTCTCGGGTCCGGACAAGCTTGCTGTATTCGGCGGCCTCTCCTTCGCGGCCACAAAGCTTCTCTTTATTTCCCGTTCCCGTCCAAAACGGTCTGTAGCTTTGAGGCTTAGTATAGTGTAGCCCTCGTGGGCGAGCAACGCCTCCTCAAACACTCCGCTTTCGTTCACAAAAATCGGCCTGTCGTTTAAGGAAAGGTAAGCCACCCTGTGGGCCGTGCCTTTGACCGACACAAATGTATCATCTAGGTAAATGCCCTCGGTGGGGTAGGTGATGCTTATCTGCGGGCCGCTGATAAAGTCTTTTGATTGAAAGAACACATATACGAGCAGGGAGAGAAGTATTGCCGCCGCGATTACCATTTTTGCCGGTTTCGGACTGTTTTTGGTCATTGTTCTTCCTCCGTATCGCCCTCATCCGTTTCCGTTTCTTCCTCGTCTGCGCCCGCGGCGGCGTTAAGAAGCTCATTAGCCGCCTGTTCAAGCTCGCCGCCCGGCTTTACGAGCACATCCCTCGGCTTTGCTCCCGACCCCGGCCCTATCACTCCGCGTTCCTCCAGTATGTCCATCAGGCGCGCGGCGCGGGCGTATCCTATGCCGAGTTTTCTCTGCAGGAATGAGGTAGAGGCTTTCTGGGCCGCAATGACAGTCTCTCTTGCTTCCTCATAAAGCTCATCTCCCTCATCGTCATCCATGGAGGCCGCAAATATCGCGCCGCTTCCTCCGGCTTCGCTGTTTTGGTCTTTGATAGCCGTTACGTCTATCTGCGGCAATTCATCCTCGTAGTTTTCCGCCAAGTACTTCACCACTTTCTTCACCTCGCCTTCGCTTATGAATGCCGACTGTATTCTCACGGGCTTGGACATCTCTCCGGACATAAAGAGCATGTCTCCGGCTCCAAGGAGCTTCTCGGCTCCCGCCATGTCAAGGATGGTGCGCGAGTCAAACTGCGAAGCCACCTGGAGCGCGATGCGACTTGGGACGTTGGCCTTAATGAGGCCCGTAATGACGTTCACGGATGGCCTTTGGGTGGAAAGTATCAGGTGTATGCCCACGGCGCGGCTCATCTGGGCCAGGCGCACAATGGCCGACTCAAGCTCTCTTGGGTACGCCTGCATGATATCGGCAAGCTCGTCTATGATAATGACGATATAAGGCATCGCCTCAAGTCCGCCGCCCTCATCCGCTTCGCCGCCGCTACCTTTCTTCAAGCTCGGCTCAAGAATAGTCTTGTGATAAGACACGATATCGCGCACCTGGTGCTCTTGCAGTACGTCATACCTCCTATCCATTTCCTTCGCCGCCCACTTGAGGGCAAGTATGGCCTTCTTGGCATCCGTAATAACAGGCGTTAGCAAATGGGGGATTTTGTTATAAAGCGTGAGCTCCACCCTCTTGGGGTCAATCATGATGAACTTCAGATTTTCCGGCGGGTTCCTAAACAAAAGAGAGGTTACCACCGCATGTATGGTTACCGACTTGCCCGAGCCGGTAGCTCCGGCGATAAGCATGTGAGGAGCTTTGGCCACGTTGGTGAAGTGCGATCGTCCGGCAATGTCCTTACCCAGAGATACAAGAAGCGGCTTGTCTGATGTGCCAAACTCTTCTTCATCAAGAAGCGTGCCGAGGCCGATGGTGGTCTTGGCGGTGTTTGGCACCTCAATGCCCACCAGCGATTTGCCCGGTATGGGAGCCTCTATGCGTACGGGATGCGCCGCGAGAGCAAGCTCCAGGTTCGACTGCAGACCCACTATCTTTGCAAGCTTCACTCCCTCGGCCGGTTTCAGGGCATACCTCGTTACCGAAGGGCCGATAGACACCTCGTCCATCTCAACGGCAATGCCGAAGTTTTCAAGAGTCCTCTTTATGATGTTTGCATTGGCTTTTATGTCGCCCACCACCGGTTTGCCCTTGTCGCGCTCAAGGAGAGAGAGGGGAGGGGGTACGAACTCCTTGGCCGCAAAGGCTCTCCTCGGGGGTTGCGCCATGAAGCCTCCGCCAAAAAGACCTTTCTTCTTTTCTTCCTTCGGGGCAATCTTCGGCTCATCAATCTGCTTTTCTTCCGGAGCGTCTTCTTCCACCTTCTTGCCGCCCACCGTTACGGGCACTTCCGCCTCCTCTTCCTCGCTCTCGTCATCCTCTCCCTCCTCTTTTTTCTTTCCAAAAAGCTGGTGAATATTGAAGGCCGAGTCAAACATCACAAAGCAAGCCACCACCAAAAGTCCCACCAGTGCGATGGTCGTTACATACACATCAAATATGCTCAAAAGGGGTTCCGACACCCACTCCCCGACAAGCCCCCCTTTTTCTCCCAAAGCGATATTCACCAGGCCGAGCGAAGTAAGCAGAAGCAGTATCACGCCGAGCCACTGGGTTCTGGTAACAGACCTCTCCTCCCCGCGAAAAGAAGACACCGACAGGAAGAAAAATATAAGAGGCAAAAAGTAAAAGCCTATGCCAAAAAGGAGAAACAGATACTTGGCGATAAACTCCCCGGCCACCCCTCCGTTGTGGAAGGCGGCAAAGATAAACACCACTCCAAGCAGTGCATAAAACACCCCGCCTACGGCCCTTATTGTCTCGTCTTTAAGATTCCTAAAGACAGGCAAACCGCCCTCCCGTTCTTCCTGGAGGTCATCATCTTTGTATCGCTTTTTATTGGGTTTTCTGCCGCGCTTTGCGCCTTTCTGACCTCTTGCCATTGGCCTATATTCTAACACGCCGCAGGCTCTTTTAAGAGAAAATGTTTTTGCAGGCAAATGACACGGAGAGCTCCAAAACCGCTTTGTGTAGCCGTAAAATATGTCCCTTAAAATATAAAGGACAACACTTGATTTATTTTTCGGGGTTTGGTATAATAAAGGACATAGAAAGATATGACCGAAAACAATCAAAAAGACATAGTTTCAGCAAACAGCCCGTCACAGGCCCCTGTTTCAGCTCTAAATGTGGCCGATAGACATATTAAAGACACTCAGGAAGTAGGCTTCCCGTTGATAGACAATAAGGACAAAAGCTTCTCAATGTTCCAAAAGAAAGCGGAGAAGATTTCCGCCGCCCTGTACCTGGTGAGCAACTTCCTTGCCGATGCCGACCCCATAAAATGGGACTTGCGCAAACTATCCACAGGTCTTGTGAGAAACGCTTCTTCTCTCATTTTCACCGAACGCTTCGACAGGGAAGCGGGAGTGCATTCCCTAAAGACCAAAGTGGTTGAGATAGTCTCTCTCCTGGATGTCGCCATGATGGCCGGTCTTATCTCCCAGATGAACGGCTCCGTATTGAAAGGCGAACTGGCTCTATTCATAGAAAAAGCCGAGTCTTTTGCTATGTCCAAAAACAGGGCAAACACCGCTCTTTCAAGCTCCATGTTTCAGGTGGAAGATATGTTTGAGGAGGAAGAAGAATACGCGCCGGAGCCTATCAGGATAGAGCCCAAGCCGGCCCCTTCTCCCAGGGTCGTGGAAGCCGTCAAAGTCAGCCGGCCTATAAAGGACAGAACTCCCATGCCCGCCATTGAGCGTCGCACAATTCCCGCTGGCCTTTTGCCGGAGGTTGAATTTGAAGAGGACAAAAAGACCAAAACAAACAGGAAAATAAAAGACTATAGCTCCGTTGCCGTAAAGAGGAACCGCAGGCAGAGCTTTATCATCAGCATACTCAAGCGCCGCAAAGACCTCACCATAAAAGACATTTCTTCCGTGTTCCATGATTGCAGTGAGAAGACCATCCAAAGAGAGCTTTCCGCTCTTGTGGACGAAGGCGTAATCAGCCGCAAAGGCAAACGCCGCTGGACTAGGTACAACTTGGTCATCGCCGAATAAGAGTCCTCTATATTGTTGCTTTTTGGCCCTTTTTGGGCTAGTATGTCAGGGTGCCGTGGCTTGTACCTGGGACCGGTTATCCACACGATTGTTGCGGATAACCGCGATTGGCTCGGGTATAATTGTCTGCACGGATTGCACTGCGCCTAGATGCGGAGGCAATCTTTGGAACTTTGACAACAAAATAGGGGCGTGTGCGGCAAAGCACATGGCCTCATCCTACAGAAATCCTTTTTCCGTCGGCCTGCATTTATGAAGCCTCTATATATAGAGTTTCCATAAAGCGGGTCTTGTCAGAATCTACAGAAATTCGGTCCAAACATCGCCACTCTCCTCCATCCCCGTCGATTCTTCTTCTGCATTATTTACGGCAACTCCGCAGTGGAAGAAGGGGAGGGAGAGTTATGGATTATCAGTGTTCGTTATTAGTCCAAAACTCGGCGCGCGCCGTTACAAGTTACAAGTCGCGCCGATTCATTCAAAAACTTAAAACAAATGAAGAAATTCATTGCAGGTTCAATTGGCTTGGCCCTTGCTCTTACAGTAGTAGCCGTTCCGGCTGCTTCTGCTCAGACCATCGCCGAGCTCCAGGCTTTGATTGCACAGCTTACTGCGC
>CAZKKF010000008.1:0-32735 GCA_964553285.1 uncultured Candidatus Saccharibacteria bacterium
GACTCTTTGTCTGTCGGATCCAAGACTTCGCGCTCGTCCGGTTTGTCGCCGTATTCTGCAGATAGAGACAGTGCCTCTTCCTTGCTTTGCACCACCAGGAAAGCGGCTCCGGAAGAAGGCATTCTTGACCAGCCTATTATCTTTGCCGGAGCGCCTGTCTTTACTTCGTTTGCCGGCTTGCCCGAAAAGTCTTCCACTATGCGCAGGGGAGCAACGGCGCTTTCCGCCACAGCAAAACCTTTTTTGGTAAGTACGCCATTCTTTATCACTACAGTTGCGGTGATACCTTTGCGCGGGTCAAGGTGGCTTTCTATGACCACGCCATCGCAGGCGGCGGCGGTATTGCCTCCGATGTTTTCCAAATCAGCTATGAGAAGTATGGTATCCAAAAGATCATCTACGCCTTCTCCGGTTTTGGCGGATATTGCAACCCACGGTATCTGCCCGCCCCAGCTTTCTACCAGGACATTGTTCTCCGCCAAAGACTGTTTGGCTTTTTCTATGTTTGCTCCGGGGCGGTCTATCTTGTTGAAAGCCACAAGCATCGGGGTACCGGTGTCTGTTATCCATTTTATGGCTTCAACCGTCTGGGGCTTTACTCCGTCTTCCGCCGATACCACCAATATGGCGATGTCCGCCGCCGCCGCACCGCGAGCGCGGATACTCCTAAAAGCCTCGTGTCCGGGGGTATCCAAAAAAGTTATGGCTCTGTCAGAGCCGTCTTTTTTGTGGTGTGCCTGGTAGGCGGAGATATGCTGGGTAATGCCGCCGGCTTCTTTGCCGGTTATGTTGGTCTTTCTGATGTAGTCCAAAAGCGTTGACTTGCCGTGGTCGATATGTCCCATCACTGCGACCACAGGTGCCGCTCTTTCTGTTGTTTGTTCAATACTCATCTTATTTTTTGCTTTGCGTCGTCAATGGCGCCTTTTTCTTCCGGAGTGAGTTCGTTTGCCGGCGAAGCGAATTTCTCTATCTGCTTGGCGAAGACGCTCATTCTTTCTCTGGCATAGAGCGTGGTGATTATCACCCCGTCTCCTTTTTCGGAAAGGATGGCTGTAGAGCTTGAGTTGTTGCCGCCTTCTCCTGTGCCTTTGAACGGATTGTATCTTCTGGTGGCAATGACCTGAGCGCTTCGGGAGACTCTCTTTTCCAAAGAGGCTACATATTTTGCCATCTCTTCCTCAAATTGGAAAAATCTCTGCAAGCCGGCATCAATGCGCCTCACTTCGTCTTCCACGTCGCCGCCGTTCTTGCCTCTAAACACCTTGTTCAGGCGTATTTCCATGCGCACAACAAGAGCCGCCAGTACCAAGGTGGACAAGATTAGAGCCCCAATTAAAACTTCAATAGGAATAACTATCATGTCCAGAGGATTATAGGCCTTATTTAAGCCTTTTGCAAAAGGTCGCGGTTTGCATACAATGGCCTTTGTATGGCAAAAAAAATACCAACACCGCGCATGGAGGCGGCAAAAGGCGGCCGAAGCGGAGGCTTTGTCTATCTTGATCACGCATCTTCCACCCCGATAGACGGCAGGGTCGCCTCTCTGGTGAGAAAAACAGAAGCAGTCTTTGCCAATCCTTCAGCATTGCACCGCGAAGGGGTGCGAGCCAAGAAAGTAGTAGAAGAGAGCAGAATGAGGGTTGCCCGTGTGCTCAGCGCTTCCGCAGATGAAATAATTTTTACCTCCGGCGGTACGGAATCTGCAAATGCGGCGATATTTGGCATTGCCCGCGCCTCTGCCTCTCTTGTCAAAAATCCGCATGTAGTCATATCATCAATGGAGCACTCTGCTGTAAGCGCCGCGGCACAGGCCCTTGAGAGGGAAGGATTCAGTCTCTCGGTAGTGCCTGCTACCGAGGAAGGATTTATTGACTTGAAATCTCTGGAAAAAGCCATACGCAAAAACACTGTCCTGGTTTCGGTCATGTATGCCAACAACGAAGTGGGCATCGTCCAGCCCATTGGAGAGATAATGAAAATTATCCGCCGCGCGCGCAGGCACTCCGGTAGCAGGTTTCCTTTTTTCCATACGGATGCATCCCAGGCCGCAGGCCTTATGCCCCTCTCTGTGTCTGCCCTTGGGGTGGACGCCATGACTCTTGATTCCGGCAAGTTCTACGGGCCAAAAGGTTGCGGTGCGCTTTTTCTCAAAAGAGGCGTGCCATTTGCGCCGCTTATTGTGGGGGGCGGGCAGGAGGGCGGCAGGAGGGCCGGCACAGAAAACGCTTCTTCCATTGCGGGCTTTGCCCTTGCTCTGGAGATTGCCGAAGGCATGAGAGAAAAAGAGATAAAAAGGCTCGGTGCGCTGGATGACTTCTTTACCGCTTCTGTAAGCAAAGCTTTTCCGCGGGCTTTCCTTAACGCAAAAGCCGACCCGCTCCACCTCGCAGGCAAGGGCAGGCAAAGGCGCGAGCGCATTCCGGGCAATATCAACATCTGTTTCCCCGGACTTGATTCGGAGCACGCGGTTATTGTTCTTGATTCTCTGGGCGCTGCAGTGTCTTCTGCAAGCTCATGTAAGAATCTGGCCCATGGCGATTTGTCTGATGAAGAAGATCCTTGCAGGCTGTCTTCTTTAAGATTTTCCTTCGGGCGCTCTACGAGCAAAAAAGATTTGCAAAAAACCATTGAGGCTCTGAAAATCGCTGTCCCCATGGCAACTCATAAAAAGTTTTCCATGTCTTGATACTTGCAAGCAAAAAGAGTTATCATATAGCAAGTAAACTTTTATGGAGGATCTCACAAAAACACAGCTCATACTTCTTACTCTCTTGGTGAGTTTCGTTACATCCATTGCCACAGGCATCATGACGGTCTCTCTGCTTTCCGAAGCTCCCGCCAATGTTACCCAGACCATAAACCGCGTGGTGGAGCGCACCATAGAGCGCGTGGTGACAGAAGGCGGCACAGAAACGATAAGAGAAGTGCAAGTGGTAAACACCGATGATCAGGTGGTGGCGGCCATTACCAAAAACGCCAAGACCACCGTCAGGGTACGCCGCGTGGGCATTGACGGCCAGATGTCTTTGTACGCAATAGGCCTTTATATGGGTAACGGCTTGGTAGTGTCCGAAAGGACCGCCGCCTTCACTCCTTCCATGATCTATGCCGTCTCTCTTCCGGATGGATCAACAACACCCGCAACCTTTGTAAAAGAAGACATAGCAAACAGGGTTGTTGTCTTCAGACTCGAGGCTCTGCCTGATGGTGCTCTTACGGCCGCAAGCATTTCCGACAATCCTTCACAGCTCGGCCAAACGGTTGTGGCCATAGAAGGTGATGCCGCCAACGCTGTTGCTATAGGGCGCGTATTGAATCTTTCCGGAGAAGGGGAAGGCCAGGCCGCTCGCGTCATCGAAACAGACATCCGTTCCGACCGCCGCACTCCGGGAGCCATACTGGTAAACCTCTCCGGAGGAGTGCTCGGTTTCAGGACATCCGAAGTGGAGCACGGAGGGGTATTTGCCCCCGCAAGGTTTTTGAGGTCTGCTTTGGAAGGCATATAATTTCACCCCTCCCTCCTTTTGCTTTTACATGCAAAATATTGTAGAATATTTAATATGAGCGAAAAACCCATGCCACCGTTCCAGAGGTTCACCACCAAGGCAAAAGAGGCCATACAAAGGGCCCACGAGCTCGCTATTGACCGCGGACAAAACCACGTAAGCCCGCTCCACCTCCTCACGGCTCTTATCCTGCAGGAAGAGAGCATGGTTTCTTCTATTCTCGACCGCCTGGATATTGATTCCATCCTTCTCACCGACTCAGTCCTTGATTCGGTGGAAGGCGGAGACAGCGCATCGGTGCTCTCTCCTTCTTATCGCATATATCTCACGCCGGAGCTTGCCCAGATATTTGAAAGCGCGGACAAAGTGTCCAAACAGCTGGGGGATGAGTTCATCGCATCCGAACATCTCTTCATCGCTTTGCTTGAAGTGCCTTCGCCCGCAAAAGATCTCCTGCTCCGCTTCAAGCTTTCTTCCGAAGCTGTAATCGGCGTGATGGAGGAACTGCGCCAGGGAGTGGCTCATCCGGAAAAGCAGGAAAAGAAGCCCAAGGCTCTCCTCAAGTACACCAGAAGCCTCACCAAGCTCGCCCGCGAAAACAAGCTTGATCCTGTCATAGGCCGCGATGAAGAGATGTCGCGCATTATCCAGATACTCTCAAGGCGCACCAAGAACAATCCCATCCTTATCGGAGAAGCGGGAGTGGGCAAAACCGCCATCGCCGAAGGCCTTGCCATACGCATGGCAAGCGGCAACGTGCCCGAATCCCTGAAAGACAAAGAGCTCGTCTCTCTTGATATGGGTCTTCTCATTGCCGGCACCAAGTATCGCGGAGAGTTTGAAGAGCGCCTAAAAAACATACTCAAAGAAATACAGCGCCTGGACGGCAAGGTGGTGCTTTTTATAGATGAAATACACACCATAGTAGGCGCCGGTGCCGCAGAAGGCGCCATGGATGCTTCAAACATGCTAAAGCCCGCCCTTGCCCGCGGAGAGCTTCGCGCCATAGGAGCGACCACCCTCAAGGAATACCAGAAGCATATAGAAAAAGACCCGGCCCTCACCCGCCGTTTCCAGCCCGTGCATGTCAATGAGCCGTCTTTGGAAGATGCCGTGACCATCCTGCGTGGCCTCAAGGAGAAGTACGAGCTATACCACGGCGTAAGGATCACCGATGACGCCATCGTGTCTGCCGTAAACCTTTCTTCCCGCTACATTGCCGACAGGTTTTTGCCGGACAAGGCTGTTGACCTCATAGACGAAGCCTCCTCTCACCTCAAAATCGCGCTGGAAAACATGCCGCCCGTGCTTGAGGAAACCAATGCCAAAATAATGAAGCTTGAGATAGAGCGCGAAGCTCTAAAGAGGGAAGTTGCGGAAGGCAAGTCGGTCAAGACACGCAATCGCGTAAAGACCATAGAAAAAGAAATCGCCGATCTCAAAGAGCGCACTTCAGAGATTTCTCTCAAGTGGCAAAATGAAAAAGAGACGGTTGAAGATCTGAAGAAAATAAAAAAAGAGCTCGAAGCCATACGCCTTGAAGCGGAAGCGGCCGAAGCCAAGGCCGACCTTGCCCATGCCGCCGAGCTTCGCTATGGCAAGATACCTGCCCTGGAGAAAGATCTCGATACCAAGGCCAAGCGCCTGAAGCGCCTGCAGTCTTCCCGCAGGATTCTCAAGGAAGAAATCACAGAGCACGACATCGCCGAAGTGGTGGCTCGCTGGACCGGTATCCCCGTGTCCAGAATGCTTGAAGAAGAAGCCGAGAAGCTCTCCCGCATGGAAGAGTTCTTGAAGCGGCGCATCGTGGGCCAGGACGAGGCGGTAAAGAAGATATCCGATACAGTGAAGCGCTCCCGCGCGGGTATTGGCGACCCTCACAGGCCGGTGGGCTCGTTTATCTTCCTTGGCCCCACAGGTGTGGGCAAGACCGAGCTCACCAAGGCCCTGGCCGAGTTTCTGTTCAACGACGACAAAGCTCTTATCAGAGTGGACATGTCGGAGTTTATGGAAAAACACTCCGTATCAAAGCTCGTGGGTGCTCCTCCGGGATATGTGGGTTATGAGGAGGGCGGAGATCTCACAGAAAAGGTGCGCCACCGCCCCTATTCGGTGATACTTTTTGATGAGATAGAAAAAGCTCATCCGGAAGTGTTCAACATACTTCTTCAGGTTTTGGACAACGGCCGTCTGACCGACTCAAAAGGCCGCACGGTCAATTTCAAAAACACCCTCATCATCCTCACCTCAAACATTGGCGCCCAGTTTATAGACAAGATGGAAAAAGTCGGTTTCTCTTCCGGCGAGTCAAAAGAAGCCTACTCCGGCGCCAAGGAAAATGTGATGAGCGCCCTCAAGGACTTCTTCCGTCCGGAGTTCCTGAACCGTCTGGACGACATAGTGCTCTTTGACGTGCTCTCTCCGGCCGCCATCAAGGACATAGTGAAGATACAGATAGAACAGGTGAGAGCGCGCCTGGCCGAAAAGGAAATCGCTTTGACCGTTTCTCCGGCCGCCTTGGAGCTTATCGCCAAGGAAGGCTACAACCCGCAATACGGAGCGCGTCCCTTGAAGCGCCTGATACAAAACAAGATTCTCACTCCCATCGCTTCCATGATGGTATCCCGCGGCGTTGCCAAGGGTGGGGAAGTATCGGTATCTGTTAAAAACAAAGAATTCGTCTTTGAGGTCAAAAAGGGCCGCAAGGGCGAGCTTTGGGTCAAAAGCCCCGTCCCGGAAAAGGCCAGCGCCTAAGGGGTCGTAGCCACTTGCCAAAAGGCCCTTTTCTGGTAAACTTTCGCTCATGTCTCAAGATCAACTGATATTGCTCCGCAACAAGGACACCGGCGAGGTGTATTACACCCGCAAGAATAAGCGCAAGGTGGAGCGCAAAATAGAGCTAAAAAAATACTCCAAAAAGCTCCGAAAAAGGGTGGTTTTCAAGGAGTCTAAGAAATAATCAAAAACCCCGCGTATTTGCGGGGTTTTTGAAATAAAGGGCATGAAAAAGAGAATCGGCGCACCACCCGAAAGTGATGCGCCGATGGTTGTTCCCTGGAACGAGGGGAGACGGTTCTTATTCTGCCCAGCTTCTCCGAATGGAGAGAGGTGCAATTACCCGTTTAGGAATCCTCTTATCGAGAACTCACCCTGTCGTCCTTTTGGAACGTACGGACTAGCCGCGATTGAATGTCTCCTCCACCAGATCCCGCACCATGCCTTCCGCGAACTCCACGGCTTCCTCGATGGGAATACCGATGGACTTGGCGGTGTTGCCGATCTGTCGCCGGAAATTCGGCGTGAGGCGGATGCCTTCCTCGCGGAGCTTGTTCTTGAGGTAGGCGAGAGCGATCTGGCCCTTCCTGATGTCGTCCATGATGAACCTCCAAAAATGTACTGTTGCTACGACCCTGTAGCTAGGATTCCCAAGCATATCTCAGGAATAGCCTAAGTGTAACAAAAAATAGCCCTGCTGTCAAGTCAACCGGGGCAATAGAAAAGCCCTTTCTCTGCTACCCCGAAGTGAACCTGTATCTACTTGGTGAGGGCCTACACTGAGCTTGTCGAAGTGTGCGCCGGGCAGGATTTGAACCTGCGTAGCCCGATGGGCGACAGATTTACAGTCTGCTGCGATTGACCACTCCGCCACCGACGCATATTGAAAGCCTGGCTAGTATATCTTTACTTGGGCCATTTTTCAAATCATTCTCTTGGCTGTTTCGGAGCCTTATTTTTGCTATAATCCCTCCCTGTACGGGAAAGGGCCTATAGTTTCAATGGTAAAACATCGGTCTCCAAAACCGAGGTTCGAGGTTCGAGTCCTCGTGGGCCCGCCACCGTGTTTGTCTAAATTGGAAAAGGCCGCCGACAGCATGCTGTCGGCGGCCCGGTCTTGTGGCCATCTTTGGCCTGTTGGGAGTTTAGTCCCTTGGGATCTCTTTTGCCTGGAGGTTTGCGACCATGAACCCCACGAAGGCTGTTGAGACTGCAAGGTGCGCACTGAGTCCGAAGAGGACCCAGGCTCCTGCCGCGGTGAGGGAAATCAGGTTTCCGGCGACCCTGCCGGTTCTGTCTGCCGCATTGCCCGAGAACAGGGGAGTCGCCACCACCGCGCCCAACTTGTACAGCAAGCCGGATCCCGCTTTCATGGTAGCCCTCGCTTGTGGAGTGGGGGACGGGTTGTTCTTCTGCTCGTTTTGTATCACGGCTATGCCTATTTAGCAAGAAAGTTTTCCGCAAGTTTCAGCGCTTGTTTTTGCAGGCTTTTATCTGAAGCAGGGAGCCAGTGTATGTCTTTGTGCTTTTTGAACCAGGTCATTTGCCTCTTGGCAAAGCGGTATATTTCTGTCTCAAGCAGAGAGTCAAACTCTTTCCGCCCTATCTTGCCTTCTATCAAGTCCGCAAGCAGGCGGTACTCAAGGCCCCAAGCGCGTACGCGCTTGGGGCCGTAAAGCATCAAAAGCCCCTCGGCCTCTTTTCGCATACCTTTCTTCATCCTCGCATCTATTCTGCGGCGTATTGCCTTTCGCAGTTTTTCCTCAGGCTGTGAAAGCCCTATCCAGAGCACTTCATAAGGCGGTGCATTGCGCTCTCGCTCCGGTACCTTCCCAAGAGCAGTCGCTATCTCAATGGCGCGTATCAGGCGCACGGGGTTTTGCCTGTCTATGGTCTCGTATCTCTTTTTATCAAGCTTATTTAATATTGCACCAAGCTCTTTGAGCGACAGTTTCTCCAGCTTCTTTCTCAAATCTTTTTGCGGCGGTACTTCAGGCAAGCTCATTCCTCGCAGGAGGGTGTCCAAATAAAATCCGCTCCCACCGCAAACGACAGGCACCTTGCCCGCTCTTACTATCTTTTCCACCGCTTTGCCCGCCTGCTTTGCATATTGAGAGACGGAGGCCGTTCGCGCGGGAGAAAATATGTCCAGAGAGTGGTGGGGGACACCCCGCATTTCTTTTTTCGTAATCTTGCCGGAACCCAGATCAAGCCCCCTGTATACCTGGCGCGAATCGGCAGACACCACCTCGCCTCCGCCTGGGATATTTTTGGCAAGCAAAACAGCCAGGGCGCTCTTGCCCGTGGCTGTTTGACCCACAACCGCTATTACCTTTGGTCGTGCTTTTTTCATCGGCGTTTACAAACTTATCTTAGATAGTGCCTCCGGCATCTATGTATCCGCCGGCGTTGATGGAGCCTCCGGAGCCGATAAATCCGCTACCGCCTATTGAGCCGCCCGAAGATATGCTGCCGCCGCCATCTATGTACCCGCCCGATCTTATTGCAGACGCATGGTTTGCGTAGTCGCGAGTGTAGAAGTCCTCTCCGGAGCCTATGGACCCGCCGGAAGCGATATATCCTCCCGCCGCCATTTCACCGCCGGTAGAGGTGCTCTGGTACGCGTCATTGCGCACGAAGTTTTCTTCGCCTGTGCCCATAAATACCGAAGCCATAAGCCTAAAGAAAGAAGCCTTCTCTTCCTCAATACACTCGCCGCCTTCGTCAAACTTGCCGCTTTCACACACCGCTATTTTCTCGCGAGTTTCAAACAAGGCGCTTATCTTGGTTGCCATGGCGGAAAGGGGAAGCAGGACAAAGAGAGCGCACAAAGTGGCTACGGTGTATATGGTTGAAACGCGCAATTTGCCTGATGTAAGGGCTTTGCGCGCGTTTGCGTATATGTCTCTAAAATTACCTCTCATCCTTCTATTATACCATAGTCGGGCCTAAAAAGTCAAGCACAAAATAAAGCCTAAAAATATGGCTAAATTGGGGCCGAAGCCGGATGGCGCAGTGGTTACCTAAAAAGAAGCCCTAAAGCCCGCGATACGGCATCAACGGCAATCTCAATCCAAACAAGTATAAGCGCGAGCACAATGGAGATAATGGCAAGGACGCGATATGTGGGATTTGTGATTTTTCTTGATGCCAGATCAATGGCAAGTCCCGTGCCAAAAAGAAGCGCACCTACGAAGAAGAAGCCCGCGATACTCCAATTCCATCCATCAACAAAGATATTTCCAAACAGGGGTATAAGCAAAATAAGCCCCACTATAACGGCAACACGGATAGCATTTTTTCTTATTATCATGTTCTTGCTTTCTGTGCCGGAGGAGGGACTTGAACCCACACCCCTTGCGGGACTCGATTTTGAGTCGAGCGCGGCTACCATTACGCCACTCCGGCCTGTTTTAATTTTGCTATAAACTCTCTGCCCTTGCCAGACTTAAGAAACTTTTCGTACTCTCTGGCGCTCTTTTTGTCTGGGTATTCCTTGGTGAACAACAGTTCAAACGGAAAATAAGGCCTCGTGCTTCTGTTGTAACCGCTGTTGTGCTCTTTGATGCGGCGCTCAACGTTATTTGTTATACCTACATAAGTATAACTTTTGACCTTGCTACGTATCACATATACGTATTCTTTTGCCACCATGATTTTGAGCTTGCTCGGCTCTCGTTTTGAGCTTGCCCGCCTTTGGCGGGTCGAAGCGCGGCTACCACCCGCCGGAGGCGGACAAGTTACGCCACTCCGGCAATTTTGTCCTAGCACAGCGGACTCCTACAAAATTACATTAAAAACAGGATAACCACAAATTAACCCCACATCAAGGCTCTGCAAAGCCCGTTTTGTGCGCTAAAATAGTATCATCATGACCCGATTTTACGAAGACAAGATTTTTTGGATAGAAATAGACAAAATAAAGCCAAACCCTTTCCAGCCGCGCAGGGAGTTTTCCGAGCATGAGCTTAGAACCCTGGCCGACTCTATTCGCCAGTATGGGGTACTGCAGGCTCTGGTGGTCACCCGCAAAGAGATACAAAAAGCAGACGGCGGCCTTGCTACGGAGTACGAGCTAATCGCAGGAGAGAGGCGCTTGAGAGCTTCAAAACTTGCCGGTCTCTCCCAAGTGCCTGTGCTTATAAAATCGGGAGACGACTCCGACCTGATGAAGCTTGAGCTTGCCATCATTGAAAACATCCAGCGCGAGGATCTTACTCCCGTAGACCGTGCGCGTGCTTTTGAGCGCCTGCACAAGGAGTTTGGCTTCTCTCACGCAGACATAGGGCGCAAGGTGGGCCGAAGCAGGGAATATGTCTCAAACACCTTGCGCATACTTTCCCTGCCGGAAGAAATATTAAACGCCCTATCTCAGGGCAAAATATCCGAAGGGCACACCAGGCCTTTGATGATGCTTGTAGACAGGCCGGAGGAGCAGATGGTGCTTTTTAAGGAGATAATGTACAAGAAGATGTCCGTGCGCGAGGCCGAGCTTGTGGCAAGGCGCATCGCTTTTGAACGGGCCCGCAAGAAGCACCTGATGGCAGACCCGGAGCTTGTAGAAATGGAGCACGAGCTTCAGGATGCGCTTGGCACCCGTGTATATATAGAGAAGAAAGAAAAAGGCGGCAAGCTTGTCATTGACTTCTTTTCACATGATGACCTGCGGGTCATCATAAGTCAGCTTTCCCAAAACGGCGCAGGCAACCCTACGGCCCGTCTTGAAGCCTTTGAAAAAACCCAAATATCCGCCGCACCTCAAGAAGAAGCGCAGAAAGTTCCTCTGGGTGCAGGAATAATGGTGGAAGAGAGCGCTATGGGAGCGGTGGAATCGGGAGAGGCGCAAAGCGAGCCTGCTTTGCCGCAGGACGAAGCCGAGATAATGGTGGACGATCGCGCACCCGAAGAGAAAACCCAGGAAGAAAACGGGGAAGAGGATTTGTATTCCGTAAAAAACTTCACTATCTAGCTTTTTTGCGAGGCGCTTTTTTATCGGCCGCTTCTTTCTTTTCTGTTTTCATGCGGATTCTTTTTCTGGCCGAGGCTGTTTTTGCAAAGTTTAGCCAGCGGGCGTTGGGCTTGCTTTTGGCCCGCGTCAATATCTCCACTATGTCGCCGTTTGCAAGCGGCGTATCCAGGGCAGACATCTTGCCGTTTACTTTTGCTCCGTGTATATGGTCGCCTATTTCGGAATGCACGGCATAGGCAAAATCCACCGGAGTGGCGTTTATGGGCAGGTCAATCACATCGCCGTTCGGAGTGAAGGCAAATATTCTGTGCGAAAAGAAGTCTCCGTGCAACTCGTCCGTCATAGGAGAGCCTTTGGTCTTTTGGTACTCCACAAGCTCTTTTATCCACTTGGGCGCATCTTTTGCATCGGAGTGATTGCGCATGGCGCTCCCCGAGAGCAGGCCCGATATCCATTTGAATCCCTGCCCCTTGGCACGTCCCCCTGTCTCTTTGTAGGATGCGTGAGCGGCAATGCCGTATTCGCCGTCCAAGTACATTTCTTCTGTTTTTATTTGCACCTCTACCGTCTGCTCACTTCCCGTTAAGACGGTGGTGTGTAGGCCCTGGTAGCCGTTTGGTTTTGGGAAGGCGATGAAGTCCTTGATGCGCCCTGGCAGAGGGCGCCAGGAGGCGTGTATTACTCCAAGCGCTCTGTAGCAGTCGTCTGTGCTTGGCGTGATGATGCGCACCGCCAATACATCGTATATATTCTGCTTGTCGCGCCGGCTTATTTTTTTGAAAACGGAATACAGCCCCTTTACACGGTACTCTGTTCTCACTACCGGAACTTTGGAAAGGGCGAGTTCCTTTTTGATGGAGCGCAAAAACTTCTCCAGATCTTCCTGGTCTTTTCCTCCGGCCTGGCTTTTGACAAACTCTATCGTCTTTTTGTATTCCTCAGGATAGACGAAAGGGAAGGCCAGATCTTCAAGCTCGCGGTTTATTTTTCTTATGCCAAGGCGGTAGGCGATGGGTGCGTATATCTCAAGGGTTTCTCTTGCTATGCGCAGGCGCTTTGTTTCCGGTATGAAGGCGAGGGTGCGCATATTGTGCAGTCTGTCGGCAAGCTTTACCATGAGAACCCTTATATCCTGAGACATCGCCACAAAAAACTTGCGCAAGCTCTCATTGTGTCTGTCTGCGCCGTGGTAGCGAAGCTTGCCGAGCTTGCTCACTCCTTCCACAATAAAAGCCACTTCTCCGCCAAAAAGCTCCTCTATCTCTTTGTATGTTACGCCGGCATCTTCCATTGTGTCGTGGAGAAGTCCGGCCGCAATGGTGGTGGAAGATGATCCAAGCTCGCAAAGTATGTAAGCGGTATGAAGCACGTGTACAAAATAAGGCTCGCTGGAAAAGCGCGTTTGGCCCGCGTGTTTTTGCTGTGCAAAATCGCAGGCTCTCTCCACGAGATTCCTGTCTTCTCCTGCCATGCGCAGGATGTTTTGTATAAGCTCTTTTTCGCTCATCTGAAGCCAATTCTATGCAAAGGCGCGCCGGACGGCAATTATTTGGCTTTCTTTTTGAAGCCGCGGGTTTTCTTGGGCTCTTTGAGGATCTCCAGTGCGCGTTCCAGGGTGATGTCGTATACGTTGTCTTCTTTGAGTGAGCGGAAGTCACCGTTGTGCACGATGTAAGGCCCGAAGCGGCCGTTGTTTGCCACAATGATATTGCCCGTTTCCGGATGATCTCCAAGCTCTCTTGGCAGGGAAAGGTATTTCAGTGCTTCTTCAAGGGTTATGTCATCAGGGTTTTTTTCTTTGGGTATGGAAGCACTTTTGGGCTTGTCTTTTTTGCCTTTTATCTTTTCTCCAAGCTGGACATAGGGTCCGAAGCGGCCGGTTTTTACAAAAACCTCCTTGCCGCTCTCAGGGTCCTTGCCCAAGGGCACGTCTTTTGGCATTTCTTTTCCGTCCATAGTGAGCGCTCCGCTGCATTCCGGAAATCTGTCGCATGAGAGGAACTTGCCGCCTCGGCCGAGTTTTATCACCATGCCGCTGCTGCATACGGGGCACTTGAACTCCTTTGCGGCCTCTCCCAAAGTTGTGAGCTTGGCGGTGCTCTCTTTTGCCTTGACCTCCTTTGAGAACGGAGTATAAAAATCTTTCATGGTTTTCTCATAGTCTCTTTCGCCGTTTGCTATTTCATCAAGCTCGTTTTCCATGTCGGCGGTAAAGGTATCAGAAATATATTTGGCGAAGTTCTCTTCCAGGAAAGAAGACACCACTTCTCCCGTATCGGTAGCCTTGAGGGCCCGGCCTTCTTTGGTTACATACTCCCTGTCAATCAGGGTTTTGAGTATTGAAGCGTATGTGGACGGACGGCCGATGCCTCTTTTTTCGAGCTCCTTTATCAGCCCCGCTTCAGAATACCTCTGGGGCGGAGTGGTCTCCTTGCGCTCGTTGTTTATATCTATGATTTTCAGCGGCTCGCCTGCGGCTGTCTCCGGAAGTATTACGTCTTCGCCTTTGGCTCGCGGGTCGGCCAGAAGCCAGCCTTCAAAAATAATTCTTGAGCCGTTTGCGGAAAATGCGCCGGTGTCCTTGCCTTCGGCGGATATTTTTGTGCGCATTATGGTGGCGCTTTTCATCTGCGAAGCGATGGTGCGCGAGCGTATGAGGTCATATAGGCGCTTTTCTTCTTCCGTGTTCCCGGCGCTCTTTTTGCCAAGCTGTGCCGGCCTTATGGCCTCGTGCGCCTCCTGGGCGGTTTTTGATTTGGTCTTGTATGCCCGCGCTTCGTAGAGGCTTTCTCCAAACTCTTTTCCAACTTCTTCTTTTATTGCCGTGAGGGCAAAGGCAGAGAGGGTGGGGGAGTCGGTACGCATATATGTAATGAAGCCGGCCTCATAGAGCTTCTGCGCTACGCGCATTGTCCTTGACGGAGAGAAACCAAGGCGCGTGGAAGCGGCCTGTTGCAAGGTGGAAGTGGTAAAGGGCGGGCGCGGAGATCTGCTTGCCGAAGTTTCTTCCACGGAAGTAATTTCCCAGTCGGCTTTTTTTGCCGCATTAAATACTTTTTCCGCCTCTTCCTCGCTCAATAGCTCTTTGTCTCTTATGAGGGTCAGACGGTCTTTTTTCTTTGTTTCAAACTCGCCGGAGATAACCCAGAAAGGAGTTGGGATGAATGCGCTTATTTCTCTTTCTCTTTCTACAATGATTCTTAGAGCCGGAGACTGCACTCTTCCCGCCGAAAGGCCGTAGCGTACCTTCTTCCATATAAGACCGGAGAGGTCGTATCCCACAAGGCGGTCAAGCACTCTGCGCGCCTCCTGGGCGGTCTTCAAGTTCATGTCTATCTCTCTCGGGTGATTCAAGGCTTCTTTGACCGCCTCTTTGGTGATTTCGTTGAAAACTATTCTTTTGGGTTTTTTGAGCTTGGCGATATCCGCTATATGCCAGGCGATGGCTTCTCCTTCGCGGTCGGGGTCGGTGGCAAGGTACACTTCATCCGCTTCCTTGGCCAGGCGCTTCAGCTCGGCTATAACTTTTTCCTTGCCCTTGGCCACTTCGTAGTGCGGCACAAAGCCGGCCTCTATATCTATGGCTTTTTTGTTTGACTTGGGCAGGTCGCGCACGTGGCCTACGGATGCGGCAACGACAAACTCCCCGTCAAGGTATTTTTCTATGGTTTTGGCCTTTGAAGGCGACTCAACTATTAGCAGGCGCATATTGATTACTACATATTGCTAACACGAAGCCGCTACCTTTGGCAAATGTATAACTTTTTCGCGCGGATTGTTTCAATCGCTACCAAACGCGAAACTCTCCCATCTCTTCGCGCACCACTCCGCGTATGGAAAGCGAAGTAAGTATGGCGTTTGTCTTGGCAGTATCGGCCTCAAGGGCGCGTATGATGGAGTCCTTGTCCATGGGTTTTTCTTTGAGCAGATCAACTATTCTCTCCTCGTCCGGAGTGAGGTTTTGGGTTTTTACTTCCACATCCGATTGCCGCGCTTCAATCTTTAGGGCGGCAAGTATGTCATCCGCACTTTTGACAGGCGTTGCTCCTTCGCGCATCAGATAAAAAGGCCCCTCGCTGTTTGGGGAGAATATACTGCCCGGCACGGCAAAAACTTCTCGTCCGTAGTCCAGGGCAAGCCTTGCTGTGATCAGCGTGCCCGACTTCATGCTTGCCTCCACTATAAGAGTCGCATGAGAAATGCCCGCCATGATTCTGTTTCTCTGCGGGAATGTCCAGGGTGCGGCGGGCGTGTCGTCTGGGTATTCGGAGAGAAGCGCTCCGCCGCTTTCAATTATCTTTTTGGCAAGGCCGAGGTGCGCACGCGGGTATATGCATTTGGGCGAGAGGCCCGAGCCCGGTATGGCAATGGTATGAAGACCGGAGGTCATTGCCGCATGGTGCGCCGTTGAGTCAATGCCCAAAGCAAGACCCGACACTATGCTTATGGGGTATCCTGCAAGGCCTTCTATGATGTGCTTTACCACATCCCTGCCGTAGCTTGTTTCTTTGCGCGCGCCCACCACCGCCAAAAGGCGCGCCCCCACAGCAGGCATCTCTCCCGCTATTCGCAGGTTTTTGGGGGTCTGGGGTATTTCGTCCAGATGTTTTGGCCAGGCCTCTTTGGGCAGGTCGCGTATTTCGTAGGACATAGCTTGTACAATTATATTACAGCTTTTGCCTTGAAGCTTTAGGCACAAACCTATAAGCTATCCGTATATATGTTGGACATAAAGTTCGTTCGCGACAATAAAGACCTGGTGGCTCTGGCCGCCAAGAAAAAAAAGATAGCTTTTGACGCGTCTCTGCTTATTGTTGTGGACGACAAGCGCCGCGAGCTTCTTGACTCGGTGGAGAAAAAGCGCGCCAGGCAAAATGAAGCAAGCGCCGCTATCGGTGCCGGAGCTTCAAACAAAGAAGAGCTTTTGGCGGAGATGAAGATTCTAAAGGAAGAGCTTCAAAAAGAAGAAGCGGATTTGGCGGAAGTGATGAAAGACTGGCAGAAGCTCATGCTTGAAGTGCCAAACATTCCGGACGTTTCCGTGCCGGACGGAGAGAGCGATGAGGAAAATGTTGAGATAAAGAAGTGGGGCGAAGCGCCTGCTTTTGAGTTTGCTCCCAAGGATCACATTTCCATAATGACCTCTCTTGATATGGTGGATTTTGAAAGGGGAGCCAAGGTTTCCGGATTCCGCGGATATTTTTTGAAGAATGAAGGAGCTTTGCTTTCTTTTGCCATCTGGAGGTATGCCACAGACTTCTTTATGGCAAAGGGTTTTAGTCCGATGATTGTTCCTTCTCTCGTCAGGCGCGAATCGCTTCTTGGTACCGGCTTTGTGCCCCAGGGAGAAGAAGATTTGTATAAAACCCAAGACGGAGACTACCTTGCCGGCACTGCGGAAGTTGCCACCATGGGCTACCACTCCGGAGAAGTTATGAGCAGAGCGGATTTGCCAAAAAAATATCTCTCATTTTCTCCCTGCTTCAGGCGCGAAGCCGGAAGCCATAGCAAAGACGTAAAAGGTCTCATAAGGGTGCATGAGTTTTTCAAAGTTGAACAGGTAATACTTTGTGAAGCGAGCCACGAAGAGTCCGTAAAGCGACACGAGGAGCTAAACCGCAACACCGAGGAGTTTATAGAAAGCCTCGGCATACCTTATCGCACTGTAGTAAACTGCGGCGGAGACCTCGGCCTCGGGCAGGTAAAAAAATACGACATTGAACTTTGGGTTCCGCTTGAGGGCAAGTACAGGGAGATATCCTCGGCCTCGTATTTCCACGATTTTCAAACGCGCCGTCTCGGTATTCGTTACAAGGACGATTCTCCGGAGGGCGCAGGATCGCTCAAGTATGCGCACTCGCTAAACGCTACCGCCGCTCCGACTCCCCGCTTGCTTGTGTCTCTGGTGGAAAACTTCCAAACCGCCGATGGCGGGATAAGGATACCCGATGTGCTCCAGCCCTATATGGGAGGCCTCAAAGAGATAAAGGCCAAGAACTCATAACAGGGAACGGGCTTTAAAAATATGTCTGCAAAAAAACGAAGCTCCATTTTAGTATCGGAGAAAATAGTCCGCAGGAGGCGCAAGAAAAGAGTCTTCGTGGCCATACTCGCGGCGGTCGCCATACTCGCGGCCATACTTTTGCCCGCCATCGCTTTGTCTTTGGGCTTTTTGTCCATCTCCGATGTAAAGGTGAACGGCGCGAGAGTTCTTTCTGCAGACTCCATCCGGCAGGCTGCGTCTTCACATTTATCCGGATCGTATCTTTTTATATACGGCAAAGACAGTGCACTGCTTTATCCGAGAGGCGCCATCAAAAAAAGCCTGCTTTCCGCTTTTCCGCGCATAGAAAACGTAGACACGAATTTTCTTTTTGGGCAGGGACTGCTTGAGATCAACATAAAAGAGAGGGAGCAATATGCTCTGTGGTGCAAAGAACGGCAGTGCTTTTTTGTGGACAATCGCGGGCTTGTGCTCGATGAGGCCCACGACTGGGAATCGGAAGCGTTTATGGTATTTACCGGAAAGTGGGGAGAGGAGGACGCCGGTGCGGGGGAAAAGCTCATGCCGGAGGCGGCCTTTGCGGAGACCCTTCTCTTTCTGAACGGACTTAATGCTCTAAACCTCACTCCGCGCGCCGTGGAAATTGTCTCCGGTGAGGAGTATGCGGTGAAGCTTTATCCCGCAGGTTCTTTGCGCGTTTCCCGCCTGCTCTCTCCTGCGCAGACTTTGGATAATTTGAGTTCGGTTTTGTCCGACAAGAGCCTGCCCTTGCTCGCAGAAGAAGGGGGGCTGTCGGTGGAATATATAGACTTGCGCTTCGGCAACAGGGTTTTCTTTCCGCGCTAACTTTTTGCTGTCGGTCTGTTTTGGTGTAGTGTGTCTTTTGCAGCAATGGAAAAGAACGACAACTTTTGGCTGAAGCTTCAAAAGCCCATCATGGTACTGGCACCTATGGCCGATGTTACGGACGCGGCTTTCCGCCGCCTGATTGCCAAATACGGCAAGCCCGATGTGATGTGGACGGAGTTTGTGTCTGCAGACGGCCTTGCCATGGCACCCCAAGAAGGCCGCGACAAGCTCCTGCTTGATCTGCGTTACACCGAAGGCGAGCGGCCTATAGTGGCGCAGTTTTTTACTTCAAACACTGACCACATGAGGAAGGCGGCCAGGCTTGCCGCAGAGCTTGGTTTTGACGGCATAGACATCAACATGGGATGTCCCGACAGGGGAGTGGAGAAGCAGGGCGCGGGCGCGGCTCTTATCAAAAATCCCAAAAGAGCGCGGGAGCTGATACGCGCGGCAAAAGAAGGGGCAGAAGAAGCAGCCCGATCTCTTCCTGTGTCGGTCAAAACCCGCATAGGCTACAACAAAGACGAGATAGGTACGACAGATGGTGGCTGGATTGCAGAGCTCCTTGCAGAGCATCCTGCGGTGCTCACCCTCCATGCCCGTACCAGAAAAGAGATGTCCAAAGTACCCGCCAGATGGGAAGCCGTGAAGCGGGTGGTTGAAATACGAAACAAAATCTCTCCCGACACTCTGATATTTGGAAACGGCGATGCCCGTGACGTGGCCCATGCCAAAGAGCTTGCCGCCGAATCGGGAGCGGACGGTGTTATGCTCGGGCGGGCAATTTTTGGTATGCCCTGGTTGTTTGCGGGCCATGAGCCGTCTGTGAAAGAAAAACTCTTGGTACTCATTGAGCACACCAAGCTTTTTGAAGAGCTCATGACCGGAGCCAAAAACTTCGCCGTTATGAAAAAACATTTCAAAGTCTATGTGAACGGATTTGACGGAGCAAGCGATTTGAGGATGCGCCTGATGGAGGCGGAAAATGCATCCGAAGTGGAATTTGTCATAAAAAACTTTCTCGCATCTTTGCGCTAAACCCCACACCAAGGTGACACCTTGGCGTGGGGTAACGAGGCTTTATATAAGGCCAAAGACCGCCGTATTTGGGCGTATTACCTTTGGCGCTTGACATAAAAACTGTATATGCTATAATAGGGGAAGAAGGGTAGTAAGTACACACAAAAGTGGTTGCCAGCCTGCTGTCAGGGTTCGTTTGGTGGGGCCCGGAATCCCCACCGCCCAGGAGGCAGTCAGGCTGGCGCCACACAAGTACACAGGTCGCGTTCGCGGCCTTGAAGTAATACGAGGGCACTGAGCAGAAATGCGAGGTGCCCTCATTTATTTTTTATAACGAGTTTTGGATTGTGTGTATTCTCCCGCTTGACGTTATTTTTCAAAGTAGTACCTTGGCTTATAGGATGTTCCCGCGGTGTGGCAGAACGCCGCGTTTCTCGCAATCTGATATAAGTGCGCTGATGCGTGCAAGGAGGAGGGTACCCAGGAACCGAAAGTGGAGGACCCAAGCAAGCCTGCCCGTATTGGATCGGCTGCGGGCAGTCAAAAAGGTGAGAGATCGTCACATCCCTGCGGCTGGCACCGCCGCTGCGCCTCTGCCGACGCATACAGTGCGAAAGCGCGCCCTCCCAAAGGCGCGCTTTGTACATTTCAAAATATATTGACATTCATATGACAATATGGTAAACATCTATACGGAACAACTCCGGCGGTTTCGCCGGAAATAGGCTCTTTCAGCCTAACCATACAACCCCAGTCAGGAGAACTTCCCGTGCGTGCTTTCTTGCTCGTCTGCCTGTTGGCGGTTGCGGCCTGTACGCGGGATGATGCCTCGTGCGTCACCTGCGTTTACTACCCGCCTCCGCCACCACCCCCGCCTCCGGCGGCGACCATCGCCCTCTCCTTGAGCGTGCATGAACTGACGCTTGAGGTTGGAGAAAGCCACCGGGTCATCGCCAAGGCGGTGTGCTCGGACGGCTCACCCGTATCCCAGGCATTTGCCTGGCGTTCGGCGAGTAACGCCATCGCCACGGTGGAGCCCGACGGCACCATCCGTGGTGTGTCACCCGGCTCTGTCTGGGTGAGGGCGACTTACGAGGACGGCCGGCACATGTCTGTGCTGGTCAAGGTCAACAGCCCGCCACCCCCGCCTCCGGCGCAAAGTCCGGTGAGGGAACTCGCCTTTCGGGGCGATTCCCTTATCACGATCTCTGTCGGGCAGAAGCTCGTGATGCCGCGCCCGTCGCTCATCATGAACGACAGCACGGCAACTCGAGACCTTACCTGGACGACGTCTGACCCCATGAGGGTTGGCGTCAACCAAAACACAGGCGAGATTACGGGTATCGCCGCACCTGGCGAAGTCCTGATCTGCGCGCGCGCCAAGGCGGATCCTGCCTTCATGGCCTGCTACCCGAGGCGTGTGAGGGTAATCTCGCCTTAGGGCGGGGTGAGTTGTATGGGGTTTAGGCTAACCCCAAAAGGGGAGAAGGCGAGCGCAGATGCTCGCCTTTTTCTATGCTTGTTTTTTTCTTCATCTTCCCTTGCCCTTAGGCTTCGCAAAAGATAAGCTATTTGCATGCCAAAAAACTCACAAGACGCGCGAGTGCTCTACAGAAAGTATCGCCCCGCAAGCTTCAAGGACGTATCGGGCCAGGATCATATCGTATCCGTGCTTGAAGCGGCCATAAAAGACGGCAACATGAGCCACGCTTATCTTTTTTCCGGCTCGCGCGGTACGGGCAAGACTTCTGTGGCCAGGATTTTTGCAAAAGCCATAGGCACGAGTGTAAACGATCTCCACGAGCTTGATGCCGCTTCCCAAAATGGCGTTGATGACATCCGCTCTCTTACAGACTCCGTAAACACATATCCTTTTGATTCAAAATACAAGGTATACATTTTGGATGAAGTACACATGTTTTCCAAAAGCGCCTGGAATGCGTTTCTAAAGACTTTGGAAGAGCCCCCCGCTCATGTCATTTTTATTCTGGCTACCACCGAGCTTGATAAAGTGCCCGATACTGTCTTTTCCAGATGCCAGACTTTTGAGTTTAGAAGGCCCGGTGAGATGGTCTTGAGGGAGTTTGCCGAAAGAGCGGCCAAGGCGGAGGGCTTTTCTCTTTCTCCTGATGCGGCAGAGCTTGTGGCCCTAATGGGAGACGGCTCTTTCAGGGACACTTTGAGTATTCTGCAAAAAGTTCTCTCCTTCACGGATGGAAAGAAAGTATCTGCCGAGGATGTGGAAACTGTTACCGGCGCGCCAAGGAAGTCGCTCGTGGATGACTTTGTACGCGGCGTGTCCGAGGGGGATGTATCAAAGAGCATAAGCGTCTTAAACGAAGCTTCGTCTCTCAATCTGGAAATGAAAGTGTTCAGCCTGCTTGTACTTCACAGAGCGCGAGCAGTGCTTCTGATGAGATTTGATAAAAGTTCCAAAGAAGCCCTTGAAGAAAGGTTCTCCGCCGAAGAGCTGGCCTTCCTTGAATCCATGGCAGGGGACAAGGGCTCCAAGCTAAATGCCGCCGCCCTGGCAGAGCTTCTATCGGCCCACATGGCCACAGGACGCACGGCCATCCCCGCTCTTCCCCTTGAGCTTGCTTTGATGAGGATAATGGAAGAAGTCAAAAGGTAGGTTAAGAAAACTTTTACGCTTTTCGATGCATCGCTCTTTATACAAAAAAGCGGCGTCCACGCGAGCGGGCGCCGCCGTGTCGCATAGATTACCAGGAGGCATTTGTGGCACATATTGAATCAGGCAGGTAAAAGCTATAAGCTAGGTCTGTGCGGTATCGTCATAAATCTGCCGGATCGTCCCTCGGCCGTAGTCCTTTGGCTATCGCTTGAGGATGGTAGTGATATGCAGAAAAATTGCCGGATCGTCTAATGGTAGGACATCGCCCTTTGGAGGCGAGTATCTTGGTTCGAGTCCAAGTCCGGCAACCAACCTAAGAAAGGGCGGGATTTAGGATGCTTTTGGTCTGGTAAAAATATTACAACGAACAACCCATGAAGATAAAATCGATAAAAGAGAAATCATCCGAACAATCCGTCATTTCGGTAGTTGATTTTGTCGAGCGGGTAAATGTCTCGCTACTCTCCCATGCTGGGCGTATTCAAGGAGAGGTTACAAGTGTCAACAAAAATTATTCTAAGACCATATACTTCACCATCAAAGATACTGAGGAGGATGCGTTACTTAATTGCATTATTTGGCGTTCGATATACGATCAAAATAGCGTAGAGATTGAGGTTGGCGATGAGATTATTGTTACTGGTACTCCAGAGATATATGCTCCACGAGGAACTTTTTCTCTCAAGACCCAAACGATTGAATACGCTGGTGAAGGTGCACTAAAGAAAGCCTACGAAGATTTAAAAAAGAAGCTTTCCGAAGAAGGGCTTCTAGATGCAGGTAGAAAGCGTGAGTTGCCTGCATATCCAAAGAGGATTGGAGTCATTACTTCTCGCGCAGGGGTGGTTATTCAGGACTTTAGCGCCAATCTTGGACGTTATGGTTTTCAGGTCACTATGGTTGATTCGCGTGTGGAGGGTAAAGATGCAATTCATGAGATCTTGGCATCAATAAAAACATTCAGTAGAGAAGATGTTGATGTTCTTGTCATTATGCGAGGTGGAGGATCGTGGGAGTCACTTCAGGCTTTCAATACGGAATCAGTCGTCAGAGCCATCGCTGGGTTCAAGTGCCCAGTTCTTACCGGTATTGGTCACGATGTTGATATCACACTCTCCGAACTCGTAGCTGATGTTGGAGCATCGACACCAACAGCGGTGGCCGAGGCTTTAAATGAGACGTGGGATACCTTGACCAATTCGTTTGATTCCGCGCAAGTAAAGATTCTGGGTACTTTTGCTCGCGCATTGGCCAGTGCTTCTACAACAATTTATTCAGAAGGTCAGAATATTACTCGGATATTCTATCGATCAGTTAACAAAATCGATAAGATTGTCGCTAGCCATTCCAGCAAGATACGCTCATGCTTCATGCAACTTGAGCGCAAAATACTCGGTGCAGGTTCAGGATTCCAGAGTGTGGTTGGAATCGTAAAGTCAACAATTCGTAATCAGCAAAATTATTTAAGAAATCTTCCAAGCAGCTTAGATGGTTATATGAGGGGTGGTATTAGGACTGCAAAAGTTGACTTGGGAGATACTGTTAAATCTATGGTTTTGAGCCAGAAGACAGGAATGAGAAGAGTGCGCGAATCGCTAGTTCTTTTAGAGAAAAGCGTTCGTCTGTCTGATCCGTCGCATAACCTTAAGCTTGGATATAGCTTGTCATATGTAAGTGGGAAATTGGTGCGCTCAGTTAAGGATGTGGCTGTTGGAGATTCAACCGAGACGCACCTTTCTGATGGAACTTTTACTTCGGAGATTAAAAATGTAAAATAGTAAATATATGGCTGGAAAAAACGAGAAAGTAAACTTCACGGAATCGCTCGAAGAACTCAACGCTATCGTTGGGTGGTTTGAAGAGCAAGATAACGTAGATGTTGAGGTTGGACTTGAAAAGGTACGGGAAGCGGCCAAACTTATTAAGGCGTCAAAAACTCGTCTTGCAGAAATTGAGAATGAGTTTAAAGAAATTGAAAAGGAGATTGGAGATGCAGAACCCGCTAGTTCCGAAGAATCTTCTGATGATATAAGTCCTGACGATCTGAACTTCTAGCTATTTTCTGAAGTTGGTAACTCGCTTCGCAAGCCCTCAAAGGTAAGTTAGAGTGTCAAACGATACCGATTTTGGTATTATGTTCTAGGTACAACTGAATAAGAAGTGACCTAACCCCTCGGGATTTTCCCAAGGATATGGTCGAAAATCCGTCCAAAGTAAAGAACTCCTAATCAGAGCTACTTTGGACGGTCATATCTCGAAAGGGGTATGGGCACTCCCTACGGGGTTTGTCGGCCTGGTTAGGAGCTTTTTGCTACCTGACTAGTCTCGTTACTAGCAAAACCGTCCAAAGGTAATGAGCAATCTACAGTCTCCATTCGGAGACGACTTTAAGGTATTAATCCAAGAACGAATAAAGAACTTCTGGGGCTACGGCAACCTCGACTCTGAGGTGTGGTTCGTCGGCATGGAAGAGGGATACAACGAAACGAACGAGATTTTGTTCGAGCGTTTTAAAGCGACCGCCCACAAAGCGGTCTTTGATATTTATGATGATCTCAAAGTAGATCCCGGCCATGTGTACTGGTTTGAGGAGAACGCACCAACCCAGTCCACGTATCGTCCGCTCATATACATTCAGCTGTATCTTCAGACAGGAAATGAGCCGAGGCTTGAAGAGATACGCCAGTATCAAATCAAGCAGTTCGGCAGAAGTAATTCCGATCACGCGGTTCTCGAACTCATGCCGCTTCCGTCGAAATCCATTAAGGAAAGCGATTGGTTGTATGCGGACTCAGACGTTGAAGGATTAAGTTCTCGCAAGGAGTATCTCGTCACATACAAACCACAGCGTGTCCGCGAACTCCACGCGCTCATCCAAAAGCACAAACCCAAACTCGTCCTATTCTACTCCCGCACCTATCTCCCAGACTGGCAACAAATCGCAAGCATTCCATTTATTGAAACAATTCCAAAGAAATTGCATACAACGAAAGACCACGACACTTTGTATGCCGTGGTCCCTCATGCAACATCGTTTGGGATGTCGAAGAACGACTGGAAAGCCATAGCCGAAACTATTGCTTCTTCTCTTCAGCGTCCTTCCGCACCTCAGCCCGCTCAACCCTGACCTTTGCTGGATCGATCTCGTGGATGTGGATCTCCGTAACTGGAGGCAGTAGGTCCTTCGGCTCGCGCGGCCACGGCTTCCTCGGCTGATAGTCGGGGTGGCAACTGGCGAGTTGGAACTTCACCGCGCCCATGTTGCCTTGCTGGATGTTCTGGATGAGTTGGGTGTGCGCCAAGTCATTCACGAAATCCTTGCCGAATGCAATCGCCGCATCCGCTTCAAGCGCGAACGCCTCGTCTTGCCGCCAGAGGTAATACGCCTCGCGCGAAATGCCCGCCCGCTTGCACGAATACGAGATGTTGCCGGAGTCTCGCAGGAAGCTGAGGAGCTTCTCCTTAGACCGCTGGCTCTTCAGCGTCCGATCTGACGATTTGCGCGCCATGTCCGGTCAGCTTCTCCCACCGCTTCACGATCGTCTCGCAGTATTCCGGATCAATCTCGACCATGATGCACCGGCGCTTCGTCTGCTCGCATGCGATGAGCGTCGACCCGCTCCCGCCGAATGGATCGTATACCGTGTCTCCGACACGCGTGCTGTTCAAGATAAGTCTGCGAAGGAGCGGAATCGGCTTCATCGTCGGGTGGAGGCCGCTCCGGCGGGGCTTCTTCTCGAAGATGACCGACTTGTCCTTGCCTCTGCGGAAGTCGTGCGTACCGCTCCAGCCGTACATGACGAGCTCGTGCTGGGGTAGGTAGTCGAGGCGGCCGATGACGGGCTGACTCTTCACCCACACGATGAGCTGGGCGACCTTGAGCCCGACTTGAAGGAACGCTTCCCGAAGGGCGAAGATCATCTTGTCCGAGTTGAAGACGTAGATGCTGTTCTTCGCCGCGAGGAACGGCACGACCGCTTCGAGCCAGCGTCTCGTGAAGTCGGTGTACTCCTCGTCGCCCATGAAGCCGTCGTTCTCGATGTCCTTGTCCTTGGCGATCTTGCCCAAACCCCGCTTTGAGGCGGCATAGTCGACCCCATACGGCGGGTCGGTGAGGATCATGTCGACCTCGCCCTGGATGTAATTGCCGAACCACCACGTCTCGGCGTTCTCGCAGATGAGGAAGTGCTCCCCGAGGGCGATCACGTCGCCTCGCTTAATTGGTCTTGATAGCTTTGTCTTCCGTGAATTTTTCATAGCGGTTGACGATTACCTGGCAAAAGATCGGACTCTTCTCGACAAGGAAGGCCCGACGGCGCAGCTGTTCGCACGCTAGGAGCGTTGAACCTGAACCTCCGAAGAGATCAAGGACGGCATCGTTCACTTTTGAACAGCGGGAAAGCGGTCGTTCGTGAAGCGTGAGTGGCTTCTGGGTCGGATGCTCGTAGTCGGTTCCGGCCTCACGCTTTGCAAGCCAGATGTCGATCATGTCGAGGATGTCGTCGATGGTCGCGTTGCCGATACCGATTTCCTTGTTCATGATCTCGCCGAGCTTGGTCTGCTTGTCCGAGAGGTATGGCTTGCCGCGCGTTCCGTACACGCAGGGTTCGTAGAGCTTGGAGAATGCTGTCTTCGGGGTCGGGTTGATGCCGTTCTTAATCCAGAGCGCGGTGCGCTTGTACTTCACACCGAGTTCTTCGTACAGAGACTGCATCATGCCCGTGTACTTCTGGTCGTGGTACCAGAAGTGGTGCGAGTCCTTCGCCGAGACCGCGATTGCGTTCGCCATCGCTTTCTTGAGGAAGGTGCGGTACTTCGGGTCGGACTTCTTGTCGTCGACATCTCCGCCGTAAGATTTTTCTCCACCTATGCCCTTGTTGTAGTCGAGGGCGATATTGTACGGAGGGTCACAATAGACGACATCCGCGAGATCCTCGCCGAGGAGCATCTTCACAACCGTCTCGTCGGTCGAGTCGCCGCAGATGAGCTTGTGCTTGCCGAGTTGGAAGCGGTCACCCTCCTTGATATCGGTCTCCTTGGCGGCTTCGACTTCTTTCTCTTCGTCGAATTCGTCGTCTTCGATTTCAAGGACGTCGTCCCAGATGTCGGAGAGGTCCGTGTCATCGAAGCCGATGTCGAGAAGAAACGATGTATCGAATTTCTGGAGAAGCTCAAAGTCCCACGATCCCGTGTTGCGGTTGGAACGGAGCATGTACTCCTCGCACTCCTTCTCAGTGAGTGTCTGGTCTGGAACCCTAACGTCGATCTCATCCTGCCCGCGCCCGAGGGCTTTCATGATCTTGAGCCGCTGGTGTCCCGCAAGTACCTGGTTGTCCGTGTTCACGGCAGGGATCTCGACGAGGTTGAATTTGGTAATGCTCGCCTCAAGGTCAGCTTTCTGCTTTGCCGAGAGGGAGCGGGGGTTCTTGGCGTTCGGCACTAGGTCGTCGACCTTGCGCGTTTCCGTCCGCCACTGCAATGAATGATTCATGTCATTTTTGCTTAGTGAATAAGCAAAAGGGCCCGCGCATCTCTTTCGAGAATGCGCCGGCCCTCATTTAAGTGGTCACCAGCTGGAGCGAACTCCTTTTGTATCTGCATTATACACCTGCGTTTTCGGCGTACATGTGGAAAAGGTCGCAAATCATCGCTAGAAAACAGAATCGTCGGAAAGTCGACTTATGTTTCGCCATATAGTGCCAACTAAAAAGGCGGGAGGGGGTGTAAAGTTTGTAAAGTAGAGGAGACCGAGACGGGTGAAAATGGCCGACCCTACAATCGTCGGAAAAATGACCTACAGACCGAGACGCCTCGCATAAGGAGTAGAAGGGATCGGGAAGAACCCTTACGGTGCCTTGTGTGGTACATTCGAGACCGAGTCAGCCAACCGGGACATAAAATAGAAACCTTCTTTTAGATTGAATTTTTTAAGATTACAAGTATACTTCGCAAAGAGGTACAGCATATTTTCACTCAACCAAGCGAAGGTAGAGCCATGAAGAAGAAGTCGCTGGCTAGTAACGGGGGAAGGAAGAAGGCCAAGAAGAACACTCCGGTTATCGGAGAGGATTTGTCAGATGGCTTTGCTCCTCCTGCGTCTGCGGCTGAGAGGAGGGCTCTCAGGCGGTGGCTCGCCAAGGTCATCAGATCACAAGAGATCGATGCTTCTTTGATGGACGCAATGAAGCATGGTTCCAATCCTTGGTTGGAATGAGTCACTGATAGAGGCCGCATCTCGTGATGAGATGCGGCCTCACTGCGGTCATGTTTTTGGCGGGAGGGGAAAGTTTAGGCTCAAGGGTTGCTAATGTTTTTGATACAATCAGGTCAAATATATGGACAAGTCGGAAATGAAAATAAAGTTATCTTACATAACTGGTCTAAGACCTGTGGTTTTGGAAGAGCTGAAGAAGTTTGATTTTAAAATACTTGATGAAGCCGATGACTCGGTGTTTATTGAGTTTTCTGAAGAGATTATTCCGGCGGTAAAAAAGCTTAGGAGCGTTGCGCGGGCGTATCTTGTCTTGCGGGGCGATAAATATCATCCGGCTCATATTTCAAATCACAAATCAATTTTGGGAAACCTTATTGATATTGTTACCAAGACTGACGGCTTCGAAACTTTCAAAATTATCTGCGCCGGAGCCGATTCTCCCGAAGTGAGAAGTATCGCAAAATATATTGAAGAAACTTATGGGTTGGAAGAGTGCGAAGAGGCAGATTTGAAGGTGCACATCATTAAGCTGGAAGACGTTTGGGAGATTGGCGTTCAGGTCACTCCTCGCCCGCTTTCCGTAAGGGATTACAAGGTGGTGAATATGAGCGGAGCAATGGATTCAACCATAGCGTATGCCGTCAATTCTTTTTGCAATCTTGATTCAGCTAAGTCGTATCTCAATGTTTTTTCAGGAAGCGCGACTTTACTAATAGAGGCGGCACAGTGCTATCCGAATTTGGAAAAATTGATTGGCTTTGATAACGACAAAAAACATTTGTCTCTCTCAATTCAAAATATCAAAAAAGCCGGCCTGGTAAAGAAGATTCAGGTAAAGGAAGAAAATATATTTGATAAACCTGATTTGGGTACATTTGGTGCAATCGTATCCGATCTTCCTTTTGGCATGATGATCTCAAAAGACCAAGATTTAGGCAGGCTATATAGAGCTTTTATTGAATATTGTGAGAGCAAACTAAACCCCGTGGGCCGATTGGTGATATATACCAGCGAACACGAGCTTATTGAACCAATTTTGCTTAGATCGCGGTTTAAGGTTATTCAATCTCTGCAGTTAAAATTTATCACAAACGCTGATGCATATCTGAGGCCAAAGATTTTGGTTTGCGAGCTCGAATCCGATTAGAGGGCTGTTTGGCTACAAATCCATGCACAGGTCTCGGGAGTAGTCGGAGTCGAGGAGCATGACGCTTCGGACAGTGCCGCCTTCGTCCACAGAGATGGTCAGGTTTTGCGCCGTCTGTCGGGCAACGCCTGATAGTGAGCCGGAAGGATGCAGGGAAACGGCCATTTCTCCCGCCGCAAGTTGTGCGGTCTTGGAGCGCCCGCTGAAAGAGAATCCGTTTTCGCTGTCGTAGGAAACGGAGCAGTTGCCGCCCTCCATGTGCCGGACAGTGCTTGAAAAGGCGCTGAGCGCCTTGGCCTGGCAGATGTAGTTGCCGTTGGCATGCTGAGAACAAAGCGAGATATCAATCGAGGCTGTCCCTCTTGCTCCGGATCGGCTTTCGGTCTTTTCAATGCCCGTATCACTTTCTGCCCGAGAGGCTGAGTCAGTCTTTCCTCCGGAAATCATAAAATATCCTCCCGCCGCAACCGCCCCGACGAGCAGGGCTATAATCAATGTTTTCATGGGTCAGATTGTATCATTTTGCCGTATTTCCGTCATATTTTTCTGCTAAAATATCCCCATGACTCAGGCGGAGGCTCTTAATCTTTTGAAGCTGGGGCACAATATTTTTTTGACCGGAGCGGCCGGAAGCGGCAAGACTCACCTTTTGAACAAATACATCGGGCACCTGCGCGAGCATGGGGTGGAAGTGGCTGTTACGGCGCCCACGGGCATCGCGGCCACGCATCTCGGCGGCCAGACTGTCCACTCGTGGGCCGGACTTGGCGTGAGGGAGGGGTTTTCGGACGAGGAGATCGCTGAGCTTTCGGCAAAGCCACGCATTAAGAGAAATTTTTCTCGGGCAAAAGTTCTCGTCATTGATGAGGTTTCAATGCTCCATCCTTTTCAGCTTGAGATAGTAGACCGTCTGGCCCGTGCCATTCGCGAAGCAGGCAAACCCTTTGGCGGTTTGCAGGTCATTCTCTGCGGAGATTTTTTTCAACTGCCACCCGTAAGCAAAAGTTTCCAAAATGAGGCGGATGACAAAAAGTTTGCCTACGAATGCTTGGCTTGGGAGGAGGGCGGGTTTCAGGTCTGCTATCTTGAGGAGCAGTTTCGCCACGGCAACGACCCAATCCTCTCTGTGCTCAACTCAATCCGCCGCGGCGATGCGGGCGAGGAGGCCAAAGCGCCGCTCCGTACTCGGTACAAAAAAGAGCCGCAGGGAGGCAGGGCGGCCACAAGGCTCTTTGTCCGCAACGTAAATGTGGATGCTTTGAACGAAGCCGAGCTTGAGAAGCTCAAAGGTGAGGAAAAAGTTTTCAGGATGACAGAGAGGGGATTCAAACAACTTGTGGAAACTCTCAAGCGCAACACCATCGCTCCAGAAAAATTGCGCCTCAAGGCGGGTGCGGAGGTGATGTTTATAAAGAACGCCGCCGATGGCCGCTATGTGAACGGCACCAGGGGTGCGGTGGCGGGGTTTGATGACGATGAGGGTTTTCCTGTGGTGCGCACTCTATCGGGAGAAGAAATTTTGGCTCGTCCGGAAGAATGGCGGCTTGAGGAAGACGGCGCTGTGCGGGCTTCTGTATCTCAGGTGCCTCTTAGGCTTGCCTGGGCTATCACGGTGCACAAGAGCCAGGGGATGACGCTCGACACCGCCGAGGTGGATCTCTCCGATGCCTTTGAACCCGGCATGGGCTACGTTGCTCTCTCGCGGGTGCGCTCGCTCTCCGGCCTCAAGCTCATGGGCCTCAACGAAACGGCTCTTTCCGTACACCCAAAAGTGCTCCGGCATGATGAAAGGTTCAGGCAATGGTCCGCCGAGGCGGCGGAAGTGCTTGGCAGGTTCAAAGAAACCGATCTTGCCGATCGGCACGAAAAGGTGCTTTTTGACCGCCTCGGCGGATTGAAAGACAAGACCCAAGTGAAGAAGGGCAGACAACGCAAATCTGGGACAGGCAAAGAGCCTACGCACGAGGTTACCCGCCGGCTGGTGGAGGAGGGTAAAAGCCTTGCCCAAATCGCCAAAGAGCGCAATTTGGCTGAGAGCACTATCATCGGCCACCTGGAAAAGCTCAAAGGTCTCGACCGCCTGCCGAGTATTGAGCACCTCAAGCCTCCCAAGCGCGACCTGGATAAGATTCTCGCCGCCTTTGCCGAATCAAAAGACGGCAAGCTCCTGCCCGTCTTTGATAAACTCGGTAAAAAATACTCCTTCGAAACCCTGCGCCTTGCGCGCCTGTTTGTGGGGTGAGTTTTTAATTTGATATAATAATTTCCATGAATACATTAAATTTTTCAATTGTTATCAACGCGCCGAGGGAAAAGGTCTGGAATACGATGCTAGAAGATGCAACGTACCGCGAGTGGACAGCTCCATTTAATCCCGCGGGCTCGCGCTTTGAGGGAAGCTGGGAGAAGGGGAGCAAGATTAGATTCCTGGGCGTCAATCCCGAAACCGGCAGAGAAGAAGGGGGCATGTATTCCGAAATCGCGGAAAGCAAGCCTTACGAATTTGTCTCCATCAAGCACTTGGGAGAAATAAAAGCGGACGGCACAGAGGCGCCGTGGGAGAGTGCAGGTGACGGGTTTGAGAACTACACTCTCGTAGAAAAGGACGGCCAGACTGAAGTTATCGTGGACATCATCGGCATTCCCGATGAATACAAGCAAGATATGAGCGACATGTGGCCCAAGGCGCTCGAAAAGCTAAAGGCGCTCGCAGAAGCATAAACGTATGAAGTTATTTTCGAAGGGAACAATCAGGAAGCGGCTGCTCCTTGCCGAGATCGTGCTTATCATCGCCTCGGTCTTTATCTTTCGGGGACTGTGGACGCTTCTTGATATGGTGCCGTTTATGTATTCCGTGCTTGCGCTCTGGCTGTCGCTTGGCGTGGGCGTTATTCTCTCCATCATCTCTCTGCGCTACCTCATCAAACACAGCAAGGGGTAATTGGGAAATTGATAGCTGGAAAATGGGGTTTTGGGGCGGGCATTTGACAAACGGTTTGTTATTTGCTATACTTAGGGGGTAAGGCATCTCACTCGTTTTAGGCTCAAAACACCTTAGAAGTATTACTTTTGATCCTTAAGAAATCTTATTTTCTTTGATTAGCGCGCGAGACTAGTCTTCGCGCGTAAAACTATGGAAAGACAATCATTTAAGGGCAGGGCGCAGGGCGGCTCAGGCAGGCGCTCTTATTCATCGCACTCGCCGGCAAAAAGGCAGGGTGGTTACAGAGGCGGCGGCGGCAGAGCGCCGGCTTCAAGATGGGGCGGCAAAAAACAGAGCCGCTTCTTTGACCTGAACAAATTTATAAACAAAGCTGTCTCTATAGAAGAAAAAGAGGCGAGTTTTATTCCCGGGCATAATTTCTCCGATTTTGCCATTGAAGAAAAGCTCAAGAAAGCCGTTGAGAAAAAAGGCTACGTTTTGCCTACACCCATACAAGACAGGGCCATTCCTCATGTGCTCCAGGGCAAGGACGTGGTGGGTATCGCAAACACCGGAACAGGCAAGACTGCAGCTTTTTTGCTACCCCTCATAAACAAAGTCATCCTCAATCCCGATGAGACTGTCATCATCATTGTGCCGACAAGAGAGCTTGCCATACAGATAGATCAGGAG
>CAZKKF010000009.1:0-32634 GCA_964553285.1 uncultured Candidatus Saccharibacteria bacterium
GCAAGCAGGGGATTGACCACTCCCTGCACTATGGCGGTTACAAACTTGGAGATAGAGCCGCCGAGGATGAAGCCCACGGCAAACCCCACCACTCCCTGCTTTCTGATGAAATCCAAGAAGCCCTGAAACCTGTCTTTCACCCTGCCCGCTACCTTTTGCGCCGGATTTGTCATATGTGGGAAATATTATACCCTAAATACCAAAAAACGGGTTAGCAAAGGGCGCATTTTGGATATGAGTACAAAGACTTGCAAAATAATTCTGTTTATGATATAATAAGAGGAGAAGGGAGCATAATGCTCGAGGCATGTGATGCCCCGCGACTTTCCGCGGCTACTAACGACTCGTTGTACGCGCTTTGCGCAGTATCCCCTGGTACTCGGGACCGGCTAGCTCTGCGGCATAAGTTTATGGATTATCGGAGTATGCGAAATAAAGCCCAGGTAGCTGGCCACGAGTGAAGCCGAGCTTGTCGAGGCTGAATCGAGTTTTGTAATTTGCTACTTAGTGCTTGCGCCGCGAAGCTCTCTTTAGAGAGCGAAGTGGTGGAGGTCCTGCAAAATCGTTGGAATGACTTAGAAAGCTATATTCTCCATGCACACGAGCTTATTTCGGCCATAGAAAAGCCAGATTTCACAAGGACAAACCAAGAAGCAATAGCCACATGTTAGTAATAGAACTATATAAGTATAGGGAGGGGTCAGCTACAGAATATTGGACCAAGCTCCGCATGTTGAACGATGTCAGAGCATATACATTGTGTTAATTTTCATAAATCTTACAAACTAAGGATTGCTTCATGTTTATATACAGTTATCGTTAGCATGGGGCCAGCTTTTTTAAACCGTTCTTGATATAATAGGTTACAAATGACTATGGCTAAGAAAAAACCTACAGTACTCGATCTATTCAGTGGTTGCGGTGGTCTATCCCGTGGTTTTATGGATGCGGGATATGATGTCGTTCTGGGTGTAGATAATGAAAAAATAGCACTCGAAACTTTCAAGCTTAATCACAACGGTGCGGAGACGCTAGAGTTGGATCTATTTAATAAGGACAGCATAAGAGAGATAAAAAAAACTTTAAATAACAAACGACCAGACATAATAGTTGGAGGGCCTCCTTGTCAGGGCTTTTCTTTAACAGGAAGCAGAAACTTTGACGATAAGAGAAACCGACTATATCTATCAATGATAGATATAGTAAAAGAATTAAAACCAAAAGCTTTTTTAATAGAAAATGTACCAGGACTTGCACGTCTCTATGACGGGGCAATTAAGGACGAGATTATAAATAGACTCACAAAATTAGGATATAACGTGAGTATGGAGATCCTTTGTGCAGCAGATTACGGAGTACCGCAGATGAGAAAGAGGGTTGTATTTGTTGGCTTACAAAAAAAGTTTGGAAATTTTTCATTTCCAAACAAAGTTTTAACTCCAGAAAAATACATCACATGTGAAGAAGCAATTGGGGATCTTCCTTCTCGGGAGGATGATTTTGGTAAGGAAATTGACACTTATAATTCAAAGCCAAAAAGTGCGTACCAGAAAAAAATGCGCGGCGAACAAAAAAGATTATTTAATCATGTTGCGACAAACCATACTGATTTAGTGAAGTCAGTAATTGCTCAAGTACCAGAGGGTGGAAATCATAAGGATCTTCCTAAGGGTGTAGGTAAAAGTAGAACATTCAATGAAGCGTGGACTCGTTATCATAGTAAGAAACCTTCTAGAACAATAGACACTGGACATAGAAACCACTTTCACTATAAGTACAACAGAATACCCACTGTGCGAGAAAATGCTCGCCTGCAATCTTTTCCTGATGATTTTATCTTTACTGGAACAAGGACTTCTCAAAATCGACAAGTAGGAAATGCTGTGCCTCCACTTTTAGGTTATTATATAGGTAGAGAAATACTCAAATATATAAAATGAAAACGGGTAAATCAAAAAAACTAAAAACGATTGACTTGTTCGCAGGATGCGGTGGTTTAACGGAGGGATTTGAGCTGTCGGGGGAGTACTCCACGATAGGGCTTGTTGAGTGGGATCGGCCATCGCTTAAAACACTTATAAATAGATTAAATAAGAAATGGGGCTACAGAGATGCGGAGTCAATGGCACTACATTTCGACATGCAAAGAACTAAAGAATTACTTAATGGGTGGGAAAATGATCCAAAATACAGCACAAATAAAGGGTTAAAATCTTTGATTGAGAAAAAAGAAGGAGATGTGGATGTAATTGTTGGAGGACCACCTTGTCAGGCCTATTCTGTTGCAGGCCGAGTTCGTGATAAAGACGGGATGAAAAATGACTACCGAAACTACCTATTTGAAACTTACCTTGAGGTAGTAAAAGAGTTTCAACCAAAAGCCTTTGTGTTTGAGAATGTTCTAGGTCTTTTGAGTGCGAAACCAGAAGATGTTCCTATTCCAGATCTTATAAAATCAGCCTTCAAAAAAATAGGCTATGAAGTCATAGATGATTTAAAAAATACGGTAGTTGATGCATCGGAATATGGGGTTCCGCAATATAGGAAACGTCTTGTAATAGTCGGTTTACGAAAAGACGCTTTCGAGGGAAAGGATATCCAACATATTCTCACAGATTTTTATAAAAAAATACTTCCCTCACATAAACAACAGATTAAAACTGTTGGGGACGCTATTTACGATCTACCTAAAATAAAACCGTTAAATAAGAAAGAGGCAACAGGTAGCAGATCATCTCATCAAATACCAAACAATCAGTCATTTTTAAATCACACACCTCGATTTCATAATACTAGAGACATTGAGATATTTAAAGAATTAGCAGAGGACTTGCATAGAAAAAACAGGAAATACAAGACCATAGATGATCTTAAAAAACTTTACACAGAAAAAACTGGTAAGAAATCAAATATACATAAGTATTATGTTTTAGAACTGAATAAACCAAGCAACACGATAGTCGCACATCTACATAAAGACGGCCTCCGCCACATTCATCCGGACCCAGAACAAGCAAGATCTATTACTGTAAGAGAGGCAGCTCGCCTGCAGTCTTTTCCTGATGATTTTGAGTTTCTTGGAGGTATGGGAGATCAGTATAAAATGATAGGAAATGCTGTACCTCCGCTTTTAGCGAAAGCTATAGCAGACTCGCTCAAAAAACTTCTTAATAAATACTACCCAAGCGACCTTAAATCGGCTATAATCGATTTTGATGAGTCTCCCACTGCTAAAATTCGACGAGTTCGCGTATGTTCATAAGTTAAATGCCCAAGAACTCGGGTATAGGAAAGGCCAACCTGGAAAAGCAGGGCGCTATTTTTATATATCAAAATCTTGCGCGAGATATTTTCCACCACTTAGTGAAGTTGTACTAAATGATCATGTCATTCTTGATCTTATACCTCCACATACGGATGAAGTTGTTTTAACTAAATACGTTTATCACAACAGCAAAACAGCAACTTCTGAAGAAGGAGAAAAGAGAGATGAGTACAGAATATATCTAAATAGTCGAAACGATCCAGGTAGGGATTACTTTAAGCCGGACGACATCATAGTTATAGTAAAGATATACGAGGACGAAGATTTTCTTTACAAAGTTCTTCATATTCAACCAGGAACCGAAGCCTATGGAAAACTTGAGGGTCTTCTAGCTACACTTGGAACAAGAAGTGATACTCATGCATTGACTCCATTGAGTTCTTTAACATTTCTTGATGCTCTACGAAAGATAACAGTCGGCAAGAAAGTTATTCCGGATGAAATTATCAACGAGTCACTTGAGGAACCTGTCTATCACGAACCGATAACCCCTGGACAAGAAGATGATACCACCAGAGTTTTGAGGAGTCGTTCATTCAGAGATCTGGTCCTATATTTTTATGGTTATCGTTGTGCAATTACTGGAAAAAATCTTCTAATTGATTATAGAGACTTCAACAATTTAGAAGCAGCACATTTACGTGCACGAGCTGCCGGAGGAGGTAGTAACCCATCAAATGGGATGGCCTTGGAAAGAAATTTACATTGGGCCTTTGATAAGGGGTTTTTTACCGTAACGGATGATTATAAAGTTGAGGTTCACCCAGAAGCAATGAGGGTCCCTTACTTGAAAGATAAGCATGGATCAGATCTTTCGGTTCCAGAAGATAGCAGAACCAGACCAAATAAGGACTCACTACAGTGGCATAGAGAAAATGTTTTTGGTATTTTTCTTAAAACAGAGGTGTAATTGAGGTCAACTCAAGTTCTGGCTAGACCCTCAAAACCGTACAAACCGTACACTTTGTGACCTTAAAACTGCACAAGCTGCACACTTTGGGACCTCAAAATGCAACAAATGCCACACTTTTCACCTAGAAACTTTACAAATCTTACAGATTTGGGGCCTGATCGCAGCCAGAACGAGCCAGAATAGGTCTTTGTCTAACGCTTGAGCTTTCGAGTTACTCGAGGTGGAAAACTCACCAGAGGACAAAATAAGAGGGCTTGTGGATAGTTTATGCTTCTCCACTTTTCTTGTATAAATGATCGCGATATAATAAGTGGGACAATCGAATAAAAAGTCCATAGTATTGAGAAAGGTCACATGATCCAAACGGGTCATAGAAACTTGAGATCACTTTTCCACCGCCGAATTTGAAATCCCGCGTAAAAGTGAAATCCTGACGAACCTGAGGTGACCTCATGGTTTACAGTACTAAGGTATCTACGAAGAGTAGATTGAGGTAGAAGGACCTCCAAATAAGTCATTGAGCTTTACGCTCGGTGAACTATTTGGAGGTCTTTTTGCGTTTCGGTAAGTCATGCTGTAGTGCCCAATTTTGGGTGAATAGGTCGATTTACAGCATGACACCTACTCATCCTAAATTGGGCATTTTGTTTTGATTGTCGAGACACATCATGATCTCGATAAATCGCTGTAAAGAAATATTAGAGAGTCCAGATCTATCTGATGAACAGATAATCGAAGTGAGGGACATTTTGTACGCTGTAGCGGAGCAATTTTTTGATGCGCATCAATTTGGGAATACAAAGACCGCTGATATTTCGGATCAAACGCGACATGATGAAAGTGTTGGAACCCAATCCCATGAAGAATGATAAGCAAGAAAAAAGAATAGCTCTGATCTATTGTCGAGTATCTTCTGTTCGACAGAAAAAGGAGGGGCATGGATTAGAGAGTCAGGAGCATCGTTGCAGAAATTATGCGCGCTTCAATAACTATCCAATTGAAAAAGTTTTTGGTGATAGTTTTTCCGGTGGTGGCGATTTCATGCAGAGACCGGCAATGTCTGCATTGTTGAGACACCTAGATCAAAATCCACACAAAAATTATGTAGTTATATTTGACGATCTAAAAAGGTTTGCTCGAGATACAGTTTTCCATCTGAAACTTCGGAAAGAGTTTGATGCTAGGGGTGCGGAAGTTGAATGTCTAAATTTTAGATTTGAAGACACTGAAGAAGGTCAATTCATTGAGACAGTTTTTGCGGCACAAGCAGAATTGGAAAGAAAGCAAAACAGACGACAAGTTATTCAAAAACAGAAGGCACGACTAGAAAGAGGTTATTGGTCCTTCTTCCCACCTCCAGGGTACAAAAGTAAAAAGACGTTACTTCATGGAAAAATTTTGATGAGAAATGAGCCAAGGGCAAGTATTATCAAAGAAGCTTTCGAGGGTTACGCAAGCGATCGCTTTATGGAGCAAATTGATGTTCAAAAATTCCTACAAGATCGTGATTACATGAACGGCAAGCCGATTTATCTGCATCTGGTTAGGAGGCTTCTAACCAGAGTTATATATGCAGGCTATATCGAATATCCTGATTGGGATGTCTCGCGGCGCCTTGGTCACCATGAGCCGATTATTAGTCTTGAGACCTTCGAAAAGGTTCAAGATAAGCTAAGCGGCCGATCGTTAGTAAGAACAAGGAAAGATTTCAAAGAAATATTTCCTTTGAGGGGTTTTGCATGTTGCTCAAAATGTGGGGAGCCATTCACCGCGAGCGAAAGTACCAGTCAGAGAGGAAAGAAACATCCGTATTATCGGTGCCGGAACAGGGAGTGCCCGGAAAGAACAAGAAGCATAAAGAAAGATGAACTCGAGGATGCTTTTCTTCAGAAGTTACGAATGACACAACCGAGCCAAAAAGTAATCGCTCTCGCTAAAGCTGTAATTGAAGACATATACAATCAGAAGAAATCGGAAACAGGAAAGATGCTACAGCGAGTCGATCGGGAGAGTGCAGCGATTGAGTCAGAGATAAAATCCTTGGTAAGTCAGATTGCAAGAACAAATAAGCCCTCTGTAATTGAAGCTTATGAGAGCAAGATTGAAGAACTCACTAAAGAAAAAGAAGAGATACGAGAGAAGAGGGGTCGAGTTGAGCAAGGTCCTGTTTCTGTTGGAACCGCCTTTGATGCGATTGTGGAATACCTAAAAGACCCAGAATATCTATGGGTAAATGGAAATTTAGACGACAAAAGACGAGTTTTGAAGCTCGTCTTTGCCGAAAGGTTTACCTATGACCGAGAAAAATCCGTTGGAACCGCTAAATTGTCAGTTCTTTACGAGCTTTTTGGGCATTTTCGTGGTCGTAAGTATCAGGATGTGGAGATGGGCGGAGTTGAACCGCCGTGCAAAAGGGAAGGGTAGTGAGATCTACGGAGACTAGTCCGCTTGGTATTTTGACTGCAATGCCTCAAGCGGACGAAGCGCATTGCAGTCAGGCTTAGAGAATTTTCCTCGCGCCGCTAAGCTGTGCGGCGCAAAGAGATTGCCTCAAGAGATTGCACCCTTATGCGCTTATGAGGCACTTGCGCAAAAGGATGTTGCCGGACCGGACGCTTATGCGTGGGCCAGAGCAAAGGCGCCGTTTGCCGTAAAATACGGAGAAACGACACCGCGACCTACAGAATTTTTTGCAGGTATGTGGTGAGTGTTTAAAGAGTACTCACTCTTCTCGCACTAACTACCCTTATTCCTTTTGTCAAAGCCCTGCATCCCCATATGGAAACGGGCGAACTATTAGCCGCGCTTTACGGTGCGGCGGATGTCTCGCATGACTTCGCGTTCTTTGGTGGCCTCGCGTTTATCAAACTTCTTTTTACCGCGGGCCACGGCGATGTCGCACTTAATCATCCTTCCCTTATTATACACCGAAAGGGGCACTATTGTCAAACCTTTTTTCTCTCCCATATTTTCAAGCTCGGAGAGCTCTTTTTTATTCAAAAGAAGCCTCCTCGGCCTTTCCGGGTCATACGTCTCCGGCGTGTTGTTTTGCTGGTAGGGCCTGATGCTTGCGCCCACCAAGAAGGCCTCTCCTCCGCGCACCAGGACGCGCGCTCCGGAGAGGTTCATGCCGCCCGCGCGAATGCTCTTTACCTCAAACCCCTCAAGCTCAATACCGGCCGTGTAGGTTTCCTCCACGGAATAGTCAAAGCGCGCTTTTTTGTTTTCTGCATACCTGCCCATGCTCTGCATAATATCAATAGCCGGAGCAAAAACCCATAGCCTTTGAATGAGACTGTTTGTATCGCCCAAATGATGCTTTGGTGTATAATGCCGTGCATGGCAAATCCCATTCCGCCTCTTCCCAAAGGCCCGATGTCTCCCAAGCGGGGGAACTCTCCCCGCCGCTTCGGCTTTCCCAGCATGAAGCCTTCATCCAAAGTGCCGAAGGGCGGCTTCATGATGAATCTGCTTGTGACTGTTGTCATGATTTTTGTGGTGCTGTCTCTCTTCAGCTCAGGCGGCACAAAAAAAGTTGAAGATGTATCACTTTCTGAAGTAGCCCGCGCCATAGACGCGGAGCTTGTCTCTTCAATTACCATCACAGGAGACAATCTCACTATTGCCTACAAAGACGGCGAGGAGCGCACGGCAAAGAAAGAGAGTGAATCTTCTTTGACTGCCACTCTCTCAAACTACGGTGTTGATACCGACAGGCTTCAGGCGGTGAGGGTTATCATAGAGCGCGAGAGCGGCTTCTGGTATTGGTTTATAAACCTTGCGCCGCTTCTCATACCTCTTATTTTCATAATGGTATTTATCTGGTACATCACCAGGCAGGTAAAGGGCGCGGGAGTGCAGGCGTTCACTTTCGGCCAGTCAAAGGCGCGGCTCATTGCGCCGGGGGACTCCAAGCAGAGGGTTACTTTCAAGGACGTAGCTGGAGCAAAGGAAGCCAAACAGGAGCTTTATGAGATAGTGGATTTCTTGAAGAACCCCAAGAAGTTTTTGGATATAGGAGCCGAGATTCCCAAGGGCGTGCTTCTAATGGGCGCTCCAGGTACCGGCAAAACTTTGCTCGCAAGGGCCGTGGCGGGGGAGGCGGGTGTTTCTTTCTTCTCCATTTCCGGCTCGGAGTTTGTGGAGATGTTTGTGGGAGTGGGTGCATCCAGAGTGAGGGATCTTTTCCAGATGGCAAAGCAGGCCGCTCCGGCTATTGTTTTTGTGGATGAGATAGATGCAGTGGGCCGCGCCCGCGGAGTGGGCCTTGGTGGCGGCAATGACGAGCGCGAGCAGACCCTAAACCAGATTTTGGTTGAGATGGATGGCTTTGAGCCAAACGAGAAGGTGATAGTGATGGCCGCCACCAACAGGCCGGACGTGCTAGACCCTGCTCTTCTTCGTCCGGGGCGCTTTGACAGGCGCGTTACCATAGACCTGCCCGATCGCTCCGACAGGGAGGAGATTTTGAAAATACATTCGCGCAAGAAGCCTTTGGCCGAGGATGTAAATATATCCGTTATCGCCGAGCGCACTCCGGGCTTTTCCGGTGCAGACCTCTACTCCCTTATGAACGAAGCGGCCATTCTTGCCGCAAGAGAGAATCGCTCCAAAGTGTCGCAGTTTGACCTCATACGCTCCATAGAAAAAGTGATGCTTGGGCCCGAGCGCAAAAGCCATGTGCTCTCCCAGATGGAGAAAAAGATTACCGCATATCACGAAGCGGGGCACGCGGTGGTCGCCTCCGTTCTTCCGTATGCCGATCCAGTGCACAAAATATCCATCATCTCCCGCGGACGCGCCGCCGGATATACTTTGAAACTGCCGCTTGAAGACAGAAAGCTTCACTCCAAGAAAGAGTTTTTGGACGATATCGCCATGTCTCTGGGAGGCTATGTGGCAGAAAAAATGATATTCGGGGACATAACCACCGGCCCTTCAAATGATCTCCAAGTCTCAACCGCACTCGCGCGCGACATGGTGACCAAGTTTGGCATGTCCGACAAGCTCGGCGCGGTGGCCCTGGAAGGGCAGGGGGGCAAGGCTCTCTTTGGCCGCGGAGTTGAAGACAAAGAGTATTCGGAAAAGGTAGGCGCGGAGATAGACGAAGAAGTGTCGCGCATTATGAGCGAAGCTCTCACGAAGGCTGAAAAGATTTTGAAAAAGCACAAGAAGCTTTTGGATGCGGTTTCTTTGCGTCTTATAGAAGTGGAAAATATGGAAAGGGACGAGTTTGAAAAGATTCTTGTCTCTCACGGCATCTCAATCAAGAGCAAAAAAGATATAGAGCATCAGAAGTAAGTGAGAAAGATTTCCTGTCCGGAAATTACAAAGCCCCCCGTCAAACGGGGGGCTTTGCGCTTGTGCACCATTTACATACTGCTTGAGCCCGCTTTGGTACCACAGTCGCGGCATGCGCGCTTGTGAGTGAATAGCTCAAAGACTGCGGCCACACCCACCAGGATGTAGATTATTCTTGAAACCATGGAATCCATGCCTCCAAGCAATCCGCCTATCTCCGTGCCCAACAAACCGAACGCCAACCAGTTCAATCCTCCGACAATGAGGAGAATGAATGCCAGTTTATGCATTGCTTTTTTGTTACAACTAATAACCTGCATTTATTGTATCAAAATCATGGGGGCTATTTATCTTTTCCTGTGAACATGTTTATATAGTAGGGCTTCCACCCTTAGCTCAGTTGGTTAGAGCACGGAGCTTATACCTCCGGGGTCCTAGGTTCAAATCCTAGAGGGTGGACAAGAGATAGGGTTTATTCAAAATGAATTTTATTGGCCCTTTCGGCTAGGGTTTTTGCAAGCAGGGGAAAGCGGGAGAGATCAGGGTCTTCTGCCACCACGGCGGCCGCTTCGTTTCGCGCCGCCTCAACGAGCTTTAGGTTTTTGAGAGCTTCCATCCCAACATCAGACACGCCCCATTGTTTCCTTCCGGCTATGTCTCCGGCGCCGCGCTCCGACAGGTCTGCTTCCGCAAGCTCAAAACCGTTCTTGGCTTTTTCCAATGCTTTAAGTCTGTTTATGGTGCGCTCTGCCCTTGCATCGGCAAAGACAAAACAGTATGCCTGGTGGTTGCTTCGCACCACACGTCCTCGAAGCTGATGAAGCTGTGCCAGGCCGAAGCGCTCCGCGCCTTCTATGATGATAACCGTTGCATTTGGTACGTTTACTCCCACTTCCACCACCGAAGTAGCGACCAGTATATTTGTCTTGCCTTCCGCAAACTCTTTCATGGTCTTGTCTTTTTCCGCAGGGGTCATCTTGCCATGGAGGATGCCTATTTCAAACTCGGGGAAGACTTCTTTTTTGAGGCGCTTGGCTTCTTCTTTTACGGACTTGGCTTGTATGGCAAGAGACTTGCTTGGGTCCGGTTCGTCTATCCTGGGGCAGATTACATAGCATTGCCTGCCGGAAGAAAGCTCCTTGCGCACATCCTCATAGGCGGCATCCCTTTTGTCTGGTGGGACTATTTTTGTGATAACTTTCTTTCTTCCGGCAGGCATCTCATCAAGGACGGTCAAATCAAGATTGCCGAAGATGGTCAGAGCCAGCGTGCGCGGTATGGGAGTGGCTGTCATTGAAAGCAAGTGAGGAGCCATGTGGTTTTTCTGTATCAGGGCCGCTCTCTGCTTGGTGCCGAAGCGGTGTTGTTCGTCCACCACCGCAAGGGCAAGGTCTTTGAACTTTACACTTTTTTGTATGAGGGCATGTGTACCTATGAGTATAGGAATGTTGCCTTCGGCCACCCATTTGAGCAGCTGTGAGCGCGAGATCGTGGTGTATCCTTTTGGATTTATCTTGGAAGGGAATTTGCGGCAGGAGGAGCCTGTGATGAGCCCTACATCAATACCCTGATTTATGAAGTATTGAATAAAAGATTCAAAGTGCTGTGTGGCAAGTATCTCTGTCGGCGCCATATAGGCCACCTGAAGCGAGCCAAACTGCCTGTCCTTTGGGCGAGTCCTTACTGTGACGTATGCGCTCATTGCGGCTATGGCAGTCTTGCCAGAGCCCACGTCTCCCTCCAGGAGCCGCGACATCGGCCTGCCCGAAGATATATCTTTCATTATATCTTCAACCGCTTTTTCCTGGCCCTCTGTCAGTTTGTAGGGAAAAGTTGCTTTGAACTCTTCAAGCTCTCCTTTTTTGGGGGATATTGTAAATGCCGAAAGCGATTCCCATACGGCTTTCTCTTTTTGCTTTTCAAGTTGTATGAAAAATATTTCCTCAAAGGCGAATCTTTTGCGGGCCGCTTCGGCATCTTTTCTTTTGCGCGGGGCATGTATCCACACGAGGGCGGTGGCAAGAGTGGGCAGGTTGTATCTCTCCAAAATCTCTTTTGGTACAGGGTCTTCTATTTTTTCCTGCAGGCGGTGTTTGATGAGCTTGTCTGCCGCGTGGCGAAACCATTCCGAGCTGACACCTCTTGTCTCTGGATATACAGGAAACAAATCTTCACCCTCTCCCGCAAAAAGTGAATCCTCTATGCCTGTAATGGGGGAGTTTGCATCGGCGCGCTCCATCTTGGGGTTGACCATGGAGAGCTTGTCCTTCCGCGCGGATACTTTGCCTGTGATTTTTACAAAAGACCCTTGGGGGATCATCTTGGCTATGTAAGGCTGGTGGAGAAAGACTAGATCAAGCGCTCCTGTGCCGTCATCAAAAACCGCTTTCGTCATTGGGATCTTGCTTCTGAAACCCTTGGAGGGTTTTATTCTCTTTATGGAGCCGTAGAGGGTGGCTTCTTCTCCCTGCGCGAGTGCCTCCACCGTCTTGCCGCCGGCCCTTGAGCCGTATCTGGCAGGGAAGTGTCGGAGCAGATTAGGTGGGGTTTTTATACCAAGCCGGTCTAGGCCTTTTTTGTGGGGTTCGTCCAGGCGAAAATATTTTTGCAGAGTTTCTCCGTCCATAGCCCTATTGTACCCAAAGGCGGCAGGTTTGATACAATGATTTACATGATAGAGACAATATCAATCGTTATTGAAGTATTAATAGTGTTTGTGGCTTTGGGTATCGCTGTTTCAAGGAAAAAAGCTTACGGGTACGCTTTGGCTCTGACTTTTGCCATTTATGTGCTCTTTGATTCAAATAGGCACTTTGGCTGGGGTATAGCTCAAAATACACTTGATCTCCTGTTCCTTCTTGCCACCGTTTCCGCTTTCTGGGCTGTACTTAGTATATATAGAAGAAAGTAGACATATTGTTTCGGGGCTTATGAAAATACGGCCAATTGTGATAAGTTGGGCCTGTTAGATGTTTTTGATGGAGACGTGGCTTCCGCCCAAGGCGGACCAGCCTAGGGCTGGGAGTGGGGTTAAAGTATATGTATTACGTTTACATACTTAAGAGCAGGAAGAATTCTAAGCTGTATAAGGGTTTTACGAGTGATTTAAAGAGAAGGCTGAGGGAGCATAACTCTGGAAATTCTAAGTTTACGAGTAATAACGGACCATGGGAACTCTTGTATTATGAAGCTTTTAAAGATAAGGTGGATGCCAAAAGAGAGGAACAGTTTCTGAAATCCGGCAAAGGCAGAGAAAGAATCAAGTATCTCTTTGGACAATAAATATTGGAGACGTGGCTGAGTGGTCGAAAGCGCCTCACTGCTAACGAGGTAGGGTCTTTAAAAGCCCTCCAGGGTTCGAATCCCTGCGTCTCCGCCTTCGCTCGCCGAAGCGAGCTACGGCGGACACAGTCCGCAAAAGACAAGTAAAAGCTCCATGGGGACTTTAAACTCGGTGTTATAATTGACTTACTATCATGAACATAAAAGTAGTCGTTGAATGTGAAGCAGGGTCAGATATAAAAAATGTTTTTGACGAAGTAACTTTAGAGAGTAAGGAATCTTTCCAAGTGTCCCGAGCATATCCTTTCCCATATGGGTTTATACAAGGGACCAAGAGTGGCGACGGGGATTGTCTGGATTGTTTTGTCCTTACAAAGCAACCCCTTCAGCCAAAAGAGATAGTGGAAGTGGAGGTCGTGGGAATGTTTGAGCAATTCGAAACTCGGAACGGGGTCAGAAAAGAGGATCATAATATTCTTGCTGTTTTAAAAGGTGATAATTTTACTGTTGATGATGAAGTCAGAAATATGCTGCAAGACTTTATAGAGCAGGTTTGGGATCATAGAGAGGGAAAGAAGGTGGAAGTCGGGAAGTTTTTGGGTATAGAAGAAGCGGAAGCCCTAATATCGTCTAGCCGTGACTCTTTGTAACATGAAATTCTTTATTGGCATTGTTTCTCCTCCTGTAACCCAAGACAGAATCTTTGATTTCCAGAAAAGCTTTCCTTCAAATAAGGTTCCTTTTTTCAACGAGCCGCATATTACCCTCAAAGCTCCCAGTGGCCTAACCGAGGATAAAAGCTGGCTTGCCAAGGTGGAGGCACTCGTCGGAGATTATCCAGGGTTTCAAATCAAACTTGAAGGACTTGACGGTTTTGACGACAAAGTGCTATTTCTTAATCCGGTTTTTTCTCAAGAACTGATTGACCTGCATTTAAAATTATTTAATCTGCTTTGTCCCGGCATTGAAAATGACAATAAATTTTTTGAAGGATCTTTGTATCATCCGCATCTTACTCTTGGGGAAACTACTTGGGGAGGAATGGCTACTGAGGAATTGAAAGAAATGAAAAAGATGGCGGAATCAGCGTTCGTTGGTATTACTGCATTCCAAGTGGATTTTGTCAGGGTTTTTCAAAAAGATAATAACGAAGAGCCTTATCACAAGCTTTTGGATATACCCCTTAAAATATGAAAGTAATCTTCAAATACGATTCGGACAAAGACTTGACTTTTTCTATTGAATATGCTAAGATTAGGGTAGGACTGTTCCAGTAATAATTCCCCATACCACCCACCAAGGAGGTACCATGCGGTTCGCAATCATGCTGGTTTTGCTGGTTTTCGCCCTGCCGGTGCAGGCCCAAAACCGAGAGATCGTCCTCGACGAGGCGGCGCGCGCGGAGATGCGTATGCTCGCCGAGAGAATCGAAAGGTTCCTCGAGTCGGGGCAGGAGCCGCCTCGGCGGTACTGCCTTAATCCCGGAGAGAAGATCGAGGACTGCAAGATCATCTTGCTCAAGGTGGTCGAAGCCCCAGACCTTCGGGATCTGATGATGGAGCTAAACGCAGTCTTCGGGCAAATCCTGAAGATGAATCGAGACCAGGCGATTGTTGCCTGGCAGACACTCGATTTCATGGGTGTCAAATTCCCGGCGGGGAGCGAGGGACGTGGGGTGGTGGAGAAGTTCCAAAAGGCGATTATCATCCGTATGGCTGAGCTGGTTCGTACCAGTCGCCAGCCGGGGGAGATATCGTCGGTTTTCGGAAGTGTCACTGGTCGGAGTTTTTACCACTAGTCGACACGGGGCGCACTACCTTCGGGTACGTGCGCTCTTATGTTTTTCTAAACCTTCTCCGTAAGTTCCGACCTGTATTCTTGCGCAAAAAAGTTCCATAGAGAGAGGAAGAGGGCGGCGATGACCGGGCCGAGAATAACCCCTGTGATGCCAAAGGTTACTATTCCGCCAAAGATTGAGATAAGGATAAGAGCATCCGGCATTTTGGTGCTTCGTCCAACAAGCATCGGTTTCAGTAAATTTTCTATAAGGCTAATGCCTGCGCCGCCTGCAATGAGCGCGATAGCCACTCCTGGGGAGCCTAAAGCAAAGTAGATAACTGCCGCTGGAAGCCATACGAAGCTCGGGCCAACCGCAGGAATGATTGAAAGGAATGCCATGAGTGAACCCCACAGGACAACGTTATCAATACCCACAGCCCAAAACAGAATACCTCCCAAAATACCCTGGAAGATTGCGATGAGTATCGTGCCTTTGAACATGGCCTCAACAGTTTGGGAAAAGCGATCAAACAAAGCCTTTTCTCTACCGCCGCCAATGGAAATGCTCTTGCCGATTTTATCAAGAATCTTCTCCCCGTCTCTGAGGAAGAAGAAAAGGAGATAGAGCATAATAAATAATTTCAGGATTACGCTAAATGTTTTTACTCCTATGGATAATATCTGCGAAGCCACCCAAGCACTTGCTGTACGCGCCGCGTTTATTACCAGGGTTTCTATTTCTGCTATTTCCACCTCAAAAAAAGTCAGAGCACTTTCCGTATAGGGGTTATTGCTCACGGCCTCTATGTACGCGGGCGTGCTCATGGCCGCACTTTGATATACGGATACAGCGTCGTCTGCAAGGAGGATGCTTACGAAAACCAAAGGTATAAAGATGCATACTATGGCCAAAAGCATGGTTAGCGATGCCGCTATGCTTCCGTTGGCGATTTTGTCTTTTATAATCCTGAAGATCGGAAAGAGAAGAATTGCCAAAACAGTGGCCCAGAGGATGAGCAGAAGATAAGACTTAAGCATCCACAGGAAAAGGAGGGTAACTGCGGCGAGAAGTCCCAGGAAGAAATACCTCTGAACGGACGAAAAAGAATCTTCTGAAATCATGCCGAGATTATAGCAAAGTCGCGGAGTTAGTGCGCCAGGGTTATTGCGTAGAAGCGGGCGCACTTGGCTTGTCTTGCCACGCGGTGTGCTTCTTCTATTGTTGCGCCTGTCGTAGCTACATCGTCAACAAATATCACTACGGCGCCTTTTATCTCTGCGGGATTTTTCAGCTCAAAGGTGTACTGCAAGTTTGAAAGCCTCTCTTCTTTTGGAAGGGAAGTCTGATGGGGCGTGTCTTTGGTTTTTATTAGGTTGCCTGAAAGTGTTTTTGCCAATCCTCCCGAAGCTTCCTCCATTGCCCGCGAGAGCATCTCCGCCTGGTTGAACCCTTTTTCCAAAAAACGTTTTCGCGACTGGGGAGAGGGGAGGAGCACAAGCTTTGCGTCTTCAAACACAAGCTCGTCTTCCATGACGAGGAGCAAATCTTCCCACATTATCTCTCCCGCCTTGCGGGCAAGACTCTCGTCGCCGCGGTATTTTATGTCCCATACAAGTTCCTGCACCATGGCGTGATCGTAGGAGAAAGAAGCAAATCCTTTTGGGAATGTTTCGCTTGGAGGAAATATGGTGCGCCACTCCTCCGCTTCTGCCAGTGCAAATTTTCTCGCGAGCCTACTTCTGGGAAATAGAAACTCCACTGCAAAATGAATTATGTATGACAGGGCCTGGCGCATGGACATATCTGCTATTTTACAGCCGTGCTATAATTTGCCCCAATGGCACTAGGGGATTCTCTCAGAGGTTTGCTAAAAAGGCCCGACAAAAGCGTGCTCGGTATTGATATAGGCTCTTCGGCTATAAAGGTGGTACAACTTCGCAAGAAAGGCTCTCAAGCCGTGCTTGAGACATACGGCGAGCTCGCTTTGGGTCCTTATGCCGGCGGCACCGTGGGGCAAGCTACCAGCCTTCCCACCGAGAAGCTGGTCGAAGCCCTCAATGACCTTCTCAATGAAAAGGAAGTGAATATCACCACCAGGTCGGCGGCGTTTGCCATACCTTTTTCCTCAAGCCTCATGTCTCTTATACAGGTGCCGGAAGTCGGCATAAAGCAGATGTCCGCCATGATTCCCATAGAAGCGCGCAAGTATATTCCCATTCCCATAAACGAAGTAACACTGGACTGGTCCATCATCCCAAGGGACGAGATATCCACCGAGGACGATCCGGAAGGGGAGCGGGCAGTGCCGCAGCAGCCGAAGGAAAAGACCGTGGACGTGCTGTTGGTGGCCATTCATAATGACGTTTTGCAAAAGTACCAGACCATAGTGGAAAAGACAGGCCTTTCGGCAAGCTTTTTTGAAATAGAGATTTTCTCCACCATGAGATCGGTCCTGGACGATACCATCGCTCCGGTTATGTTGTTTGACATGGGCGCGGCTTCCACCAAGCTCTACATAGTGGAGCGCGGCATTGTGCGTACTTCGCATACCATCAATCGCGGCTCGCACGACATTACCACCACCATAGCCAAGTCCTTGGGCATTGCCATGGACAGGGCGGAGGTGATGAAGCGCACATACGGCCTTACCGGCGCGGGCGACAAAGATTTGTCCGGAGTGATGCATCTTTCTCTGGACTATATCTTCTCTGAGGCTAACAGGGTGATACTCAACTTTGAGCGCCGATACAACAAAAACCTCAAGAAAATAATTCTTGTGGGCGGCGGCGCGGCCCTGAAGGGTCTGCAGGAAACGGCGCAGGCAAACTTCCAGACCCCCGTTGAAGCGGGCAATCCTTTTGCAAAAACAGAAGCACCGGCTTTTGTGGAGGATGTCTTGAGAGACACGGGGCCGGAGTTTGCCGTGGCCATAGGCGTTGCATTGAGAAAACTGCGCGAGATATCGTAGCTTTGTGTTGGCCGCGAGTAGTCCCCAGCTTTGACACTTTCGCCGCCATTGCCTCTTTTTGTTTTGATATAATAAAAACAGCTCCGTTTTATGGAAACTAAATTTCAAACATCATTTATTCCGCACACTCCCGCAGAGCAGGGCGGCAGCCAGCCCGCGGCCATGATCGCCCCCGGCCCGCGCGAGGGTGACGGAATGATGCATTTCGTAACCCGCCTTATTTTTGGAATCATGTTTATTGCCACGGTGTCTCTCTTTGCGGCGGAATTTTTCCTCAACCGCAGTATTGCCGCCATGGGTTCGTCTCTTTCTATAGCCAGGGCGGAGATAGCGCCATCCGATCGTATTACCAATCTGAACAGGGCCCACAGGCGCATAATGGCCGCCGAGGAGCTTCTCGGCGGCCATGTGGAGGTATCTAGCGTGTTTGAAATGTTGCAGGTGCTCACCGTGAGGACGGTTATGTTTGACAGCTTCGACTATTCCTCGCTGCGAGGCAATCAGATATCTTTGTCCATGCAAGGTCGCGCGGCGGGCTTCACAGCTATCGCCCAGCAGGCGGCGGTCTTCGACGGGCAGCCCTATATCATCAATCCCATGTTTTCCGATTTTAGTCTGAATGAGGACGGATCGATAGCCTTTTCCTTCAGGGCAACGCTTGATCAGTCGCTCATTTACGGTTCCGGGCAGGGATCGCAATAACACAGAGATGAAAACTTTTACGCCAATCATACTAATCGTACTGTCCATAGGGCTGTTCTTCTTTTTTGTCAGTCCCAAATACTCGACAGTGAGGAGTCTTATAGACGAGCGCCTGCAATATGCGAGCGCCATGGACAGCATTGAGGAGGTAAAGATGCTGAGGGATGATCTGGAGATACAGCTCTCTTCCATGCCTAGGGCTACCATTGACCGCCTCAACCGCCTGGTGCCGCAGAACATCAATACGGTCAGGCTTGCCGCCGATATAAACACCGTGGGTTCCAGCCGGGGCCTGAACCTCATCAACCTGCGGGTTAATGAAGATGCGATGGACAACAGCGGAGCGGTAGCGCCGGTTTCTTCAAAGCCTTACCGTTCTGCAACGATCTCTCTTTCCGTAACCGCCCCATATACGGGATTCGTGGCATTTCTGGAAGATCTTGAGCAGAGCCTCCAGCTCATAAACGTCAAATCGGTCAACTTCCGCACGGCAAGCCGCGAGGGCAATGATTATCAGTTTGATTTGGTCGTGGAGACCTATTGGATTGAATAATATGAACAAGACAAATATCACCATCGGCATAATAATTTTGGTCATTGCGGCCGCGGTCTTGTTTTTCTTTTTCCGCGGAGAAGAGCCTCCCGTCTATGACGAGTTTGGCAATATGGCGGAAGCACAGGTAGTGGGTGCTGATCTCCTCCAAATCCTCGCCGGATTGCGGGAAGTAAGATTAAGCTCCCCGGCTCTATCCTCCCAGCGGTTTTTGAACCTGATTGACCACAGCACAGCACTGCCGAGCGTAGTCATCGGCCGGCCAAACCCTTTTGAGGTGATAGGAGTTGATGCGGTATCGGCAAATCCTCCCGCACAGCAGTCCGGACAGTCTTCAAACTAAGCGCTTCGCGTGCCGTTCCCGGTTTTGCATAAATAAAATATGAGCTTCCTCGACATACTTGCACAAAAAAAGGTAATAAAAAAAAGCGACATTTCCGCCGTACAGGAGGAAGCGGGACGGGAGGGGATTAGCCTTGAGCAGGCTCTCATAAGAAGAGGCGTTACTCCGGAAGCAATACTTGAGAGCAAGGGAGAGTATCTGGAAGTGCCGACCAGGGATCTCAAAGATGCCGAGGTGCCCGGCAAAGTGCTTGAGTATGTGCCCGAAGAGTCGGCCACTTATTATCGCTTCGTGCCCATCGGCATCAAAGAAGGCGTGCTTGAGGTGGGCATTGTTGATCCGGACAACATAGAGGCGAGGGATGCTCTCAATTTCATATCATCAAAGATAAACATGCCCTACAAGCTCTTTCTCGTCTCCGAGGAGGACTTGCGGGCGGTGCTTGGCCAGTACAAAGGTCTCTCAGGCCAGGTTACCAAGGTGCTTTCCGAGCTTGAGTCGGAGCTCACATCCGACAGCAAAAAGAAAAACACCATGGAGGACGAGGGGCCGCAGGAAGTGGACGCCGGTCTCAACGATACCGACACGGGCGCTATCAAAGAAGGCAATGACGGCGGAAAGCACATTACGGAAGATGCTCCGGTTTCAAAAATAGTGGCCACCATCTTGCGCTACGCCATAGACGGCGGCGCGTCAGACATTCACATAGAGCCGATGGCTTCCAACGTGAGGGTGCGTTTCCGCGTGGACGGGGTAATGAACACTTCGCTGGTGCTCCCTTCCAAGGTGCACTCCGCGGTAGTGGCGCGTATCAAGATTCTCTCTTCCATGCGCCTGGACGAAAAGCGAAAGCCGCAGGACAGCCGCTTCTCGGCCAGAGATGGCGACCGCAAGATAGACTTCCGCGTATCCACTTTTCCTTCCTACTACGGCGAAAAGATGGTGATGCGTATTTTGGATCAGGCCAAAGGTATCCGTACCTTGGACGACCTGGGTCTGACGGCAAACAACCTGCAGATGATACGTTCCGCCATCAAGCGCCCGTACGGACTCATTCTTATCTCCGGTCCCACCGGTTCCGGAAAATCCACCACCCTTTACTCCATGCTCCAGGAAATGGACAAAGAGCACAAGAACGTGCTTTCCCTGGAAGACCCGATTGAGTACAACATAGACGGAGTGTCGCAATCGCAGATGCGGCCTGATATCGGCTATACCTTTGCCACCGGTCTGCGCACCACTTTGCGCCAGGACCCGGACATCATCATGGTGGGAGAAATCCGCGACAAAGAAACGGCCCAGCTTGCCATACAGGCGGCGCTTACTGGTCACTTGGTGCTCTCCACCGTCCACACCAACAACGCCGCCGGAGTTATCCCGAGGCTTGTGGACATGGGCGTTGACCCGTATCTCATCGCGCCCACTTTGGTCTTGGCCATCGCCCAGCGCCTGGTGCGAACCCTTTGCCCCGGCGCGGGCAAGCCTCTGGCCGTTGACGGCAGTATCAAGACGATGGTTGAAAAGCAGTTTGCCGATCTGCCGGAAGAGTTTAGGAACAAGCTCAAGCTCGGCAATGAGTTTTATGAAATCTCTCCCACCGATGACTGTCCCAACGGCACCAGGGGAAGAACCGCCGTCATGGAAATACTTGAGATGGGCAAAGACATAGAAAAACTTATTCTCGACGGCGCCGGCGAGGGCGAGATATACGCCGCAGGCAGAAAGAAAGGCATGCTTACCATGAAAGAAGACGCCATGCTCAAGGCCTTTGACCGCATCGTGCCTTTCGAGGAGATAGGCACTCTGTAAAAAGCGCGACGTGTTAGAATACAAGCAAATGAGCACATCCCCGTACAACGTAATGCTGGTCGATGACGATCGTTTTCTTCTGGATATATATGCCCGCAAGTTCAAAGAAGAAGGCATTGATACTCTTATCGCCGTGGGCGCGGCCGAGGCTCTGAAAAGACTCAAAGCAGGGGAGAAGCCCGATGCCATAGTGATTGACGTCATCATGCCCGCCATCTCCGGCCTTGACCTGCTAGAGCGCATCGGACGCGAGAAGCTTGCCGGAGAGGCAAAGATAGTGATGCTTACCAACGAGTCCGATCCAAAAAAGAAGGAAGAAGCGTTCCTTCTGGGCGCCAAAGAGTATATTATTAAAGCGGCTACTCCGCCCGCGGAGGTGGTAAAGAGAGTGCGCGAACTTATTTCTTCTGCACAGTAAAAAATTTATGGACTACAAACAACTCTGGGATGAATTGGTGGACATCGTCATAAAAGAGAACGGCTCCGACCTGCACCTTTCCGAAGGGCGCCTGCCCGTCATCCGCGTGGACGGATTTCTCATACCTTTGGTAAAAAAAGCCAAGCTTACCCGCGAAGACTTGGAGGGCTTTCTGTCGGCGGTGCTTCCGGAAAACTCCAAAAAAGATTTTGATGCCGGAAGGGAAGCCGATTTCGGATACAGCTACGGCGACAAAGCCCGCTTCCGCGGCAACGCTTTCCGCCAGCTAGGCCGCTTCTCCATAGCTCTGCGCCTCATCCCCCAGAAGATACGCACCATAGCGGAGCTAAACCTGCCGCCCATTCTTGAAACCTTCGCTCGCCGCAACCACGGCTTTTTTTTGGTGGTGGGGCCCACCGGCCACGGCAAGTCCACTACTCTCGCCGCCCTGATAGACCTCATCAACCATGAGAGAATGGAGCACATCATCACCATTGAGTCTCCGGTGGAATATATCTTTACGGAAGACAAGGCCGTCATAGACCAAAGAGAAGTAAAGATAGACACACCCGGTTTCAGAAGCGCCTTGAGGGGAGTCTTTAGGCAGGACGTTGATGTGCTCATGATCGGCGAAATGCGCGACATGGAAACCATCTCCGCCGCCGTAACCGCCGCCGAAACGGGCCACTATGTGATGTCCACCTTGCACACAAATACCGCTTCGCAGACCATTGAGCGCATCATAGACTCGTTCCCAGCCTCCCAGCAAAACCAGATAAGGATACAGCTTGCAGGCTCTCTGGCGGGCATCTTTTCCCAGAGGCTTATACCCCGCATTTCAGGCGGCCTCATACCGGCTTATGAACTTTTGGTAAATAACGTGGCCGTGGCCAACATGATTCGGGAAAACAGAACCCACGAAATAAACACCATAATAGAGACAGGTTCGGAACTTGGCATGATAGACCTCAACCGCTCCCTGGCCGACCTGGTGCGCCGCGGCGAGATAACTCCGGAAAACGCCTTCCTTTACGCCGTTGATCCCAGGTCCCTTGAGAAGCTCATGATTTGATGTGCGTGAAAGTTATGCAGGTAGGCAAGGGTAGATTATTTGGGCGGGGAGTTCTACAATAAACAGCAATGATATTCAAATACCAGTCCCTTGAGGCAGACGGCAAAAAGTCGGAAGGCACCATAGATGCCGTCTCCATGGACGTTGCCATAAGTTCTCTGCACAAGAGGGGCCTGACCGTCACAAAAATCTCTCCGGTGGAAGACAAAAAGTCTTTTGGCCTCCTGTCTTTCTTTGCCTCGCGCGTTACAAACAAAGACGTAGTCATCCTCTCAAGACAGCTTGCCACTCTCTTTGACGCCCAGGTCTCGGCTCTGCGCGTGTTCAAGCTTCTCTCCACCGAGACCGATCACCCCGCTCTGCAAAAAGCCCTGACGGAAATAGTAGACGACCTGCAGGGCGGAAGCTCCATATCCAAAGCCCTGTCCCGTCACCCGAATATATTCTCGGATTTTTATGTGAACATGGTGAAGTCGGGTGAAGAGACCGGCAAGCTCAACGACACCTTCAACTACCTGGCCGACTATCTGGACAGGACTTACGAAGTGCAAAACAAAGCCCGCAACGCTTTCATCTATCCGGCCTTCGTGGTTACCATTTTTATAGGAGTGATGATACTGATGTTTACCATGATCATCCCCAAAATATCAGAGATATTGGTAGACTCCGGCCAGGACATCCCGCTTTACACGCGCATAGTCTTTGGCATTTCCGATTTTCTTCTCTCCTACGGCATACTTCTGGCCGCCGCTCTGGTGGTGGGAGTTTTCCTCTTTATCAGATACGTCAGGACGCCGCTTGGCCGCGTGGCTTTCCACCGCTTTGAACTCAAAGTGCCCTACATAGGCGATTTGTACAAAAAACTCTACCTCTCCATGATTGCCGACAACATGCACACCATGGTGATTTCCGGCATTCCCATGCTGAGGGCCATAGAGATCACTTCGACCGTGGTCGGGAATGAAGTCTATAAAGACGCTCTTTCCGCCGCCGCAGTAGAGGTGAAAGGCGGCAGTTCTTTTTCCAAGGCTATCTCCGGATACACGGAAGAAATGCCCGGCATCTTCGTGCAGATGGTGAGAGTGGGGGAGGAGACGGGAGAGCTTGGCACAATACTTCGCACCATGGCCAAGTTTTATCAAAGAGAGGTTACCAACGCCGTTGACGTGATAGTGGACCTGATAGAGCCGGTCATGATAGTGGCCCTGGCTCTGGGCGTGGGCCTGCTTTTGGCCTCGGTGATACTGCCCATATACGACATAGCCTCGTCTGCGGGCATCTAACCCGTAATCCACAGGCTCGCCCCGCCATTTTCCGGAAAGGGTATAATGTATGGACAGACTTTCTCAAAGGAAGGTCTCGTACGAGACATTATCAGTTTTAGAGTTTAGTTGATAAATGCAAATGAAAAAAATACGTCAGTCACGGGGTTTTACACTGATAGAACTGCTGGTGGTTATAGCCATTATCGGTATCCTGTCTTCTATTGTTTTGGCAAGCCTAAACAGCGCTCGCTCTCGCGGAGCTGATGCGGCCATCAAGTCAAACCTAAATACCGTAAGGTTACAGGCCGAGATATTTGCCGAATCAAACAACGGTAGCTATGGTTCCTTTACTGCGGGAATTTGCCCAACTTCTACAGGCTCTTCCAACATGTTCCAGGATCCCACAGTAGTACAGGCTATAATGGCGGCCACCTCGGCTTCAGCCGGATCCAATAGATGTGGCGCAAACGGAACCGCATGGGCTGTAAGTGTGCAGTTGAGATCGAACACATCACAATTCTGGTGTGTTGACTCGAATGGAGTGGCTATTACAAGGACATCCCTACATACGTCTACGTCCTGCTCCTAGTGTCTAGTATCCAAGAGTTTTTCTCTTACAAACAACCCGCCTGTGCGGGTTGTTTGTTTATGGGGCATAATATGGGTATGACTACAGGCATAATACTTTTCTTCTTTCTAGGAGCGATTATGGGCAGTTTTGTAAACGTGCTTGTATCCAGGCGCCATAGCGGCATGTCTCTGCTCGGTCGCTCCAGGTGCTTTTCCTGCGGCAGGGCCTTGCACTGGCACGAGCTGGTGCCGCTTCTCTCTTTCTTCTTTCTGCGCGGGCGGTGCGCTTCCTGCAAAGCGAGGATTTCTCCGGAGTACCCTCTAGTAGAGCTTTTGTCGGGCGTCTTTGTTGCCGCCGCCTGGTATGCCTTCGCTATGAGGTATGCGCCTCTCATACAAAACAGCGCTCTCGCCACTGCGCTCTTCGTGTCTGCTGTGCTTTTCTTTATGGCGCTCATTGCCATTGCCGCCTACGACATCAGGCACACCATCATTCCAAACCGCTGGGCCATGTGGACTTTTGCTCTCGCGGCCATGTATGCCCTCATGCTCTCTGCCGCTTTTTCCGATGCGGGCATCTTTGTCTCCGGCCTTGCCGGAAGCGCGGCGCTCTTTGTCTTCTTCTCCCTGGTCTTTCTTGTGACCGGCGGCAGGGGGATGGGTTTTGGCGATGCCAAGCTTTCTCTCGGTATCGGCATGTTTCTTGGGCTGTCTCTTGCTCTCTCCGCCACTGCTCTGGCTTTTTGGATCGGCGCGGCCTTTGCGCTCCTTGCCATGTTTTTGAGAAAAGTGCATTTGTGGAGGCGCGGCAAAGATATTACAATGAAAAGCGAAGTGCCGTTCGCTCCGTTCCTGGTTTTGGGAGCGTTTCTCTCTTATGTCCTTGATATCAATATATTCTTCAGGTAAAAAGCGCAAAGCGCTCCACAAAAGGGCCTCCGCTTCCTCGCGCGGATTTACTCTGGTGGAGATGATCATCACCCTTGGTATAGCGGGCATGATCTTTGCCGTGGTGCTTTTCAACCAGGGAGATTTTATAGACAGGTTTGCGCTTTCGTCTGCGGCCACCGACTTTGAACTCATGGTGCGCCAGGCGCAGGTCTTTGGCGTTTCGGTGAGGGAGTTCTCTCCGTCATCAAGCGAGTTTCAGATAGCGTACGGGGTGTCCGTCATCCTGTCTTCCCTGGTGTCGGGAGGCGATTCCTTTGCCATCTCTTTTGCCGACAGGGGAGCGCGAAACGGCTTCTATGACGGCACCGCGACCTGCGTGGTGGACTCTTCTTCCGAATGTCTGCAGAGGTTCAACTTTGAGCGTGGCATTCGCATCTCCAATATATGCTTCATTCCTCACAGCGGTCCGGAGCAGTGCGGTGGCGTGGCCAGGACGGATATCACCTTCAACCGCCCCGACCCCGCGGCGCGCATTGTTTTGATAGACGGCGCAAGCGAAATCATACCCATGCCAATCAAAGGGGTTAGAATAGAGTTTGAGTCTCCCAGGGGCAATAAACGCTCCGTGGTGGTGTTCATCACGGGCCAAATATCACTGCAATGATAAAACACTCATCCAGGCAAACCCGTTTTGGCAAAGCCGCTTCCTCGCGCGGCTTTACTCTGGTGGAGCTTATGGTGGCCATATCGCTCTTTCTTGTGGTGCTCACCATTTCTCTCGGCTCCATCACCAGCATCTTTGAGGCCAACAGAAAGTCCCAGTCTTTGAAAGCCATAATGACCAACCTAAACTTCGCTATGGAGATAATGTCCCGCGATATCCGCTTTGGCACGCGGTATCACTGCGGCGAGAGCGGCGTTTTGTCGGAGCCGCAAAACTGCACTTCGGGAGATTCGGCCATAGCTTTCAGGTCGCTTGACGGAGAGGATGTCGTGTACAGATTGCAGGGAAGCGGTGTGGAGAGGTCCATCAACGGCGGCGCGTTCCTGCCTCTTACCGCGCCGGAGATACATGTACAGGACCTGAAATTCTTTGTGCTTGGCGCGGGGCAAAACGACGAGGCCGCTTTTCTCCAGCCGAAGGCCCTGATACTCATTCGCGGCTATGCCGGAGAGCGGCCCTCTTCGCGCTCGACTTTTGTTTTGCAGACCACCGTCTCCCAAAGGGTGCTTGATACGGAAATATGATGATGACAAAAAATACACAATCAGGTTTTACTATTCTTGAAACGCTCTTGGCGCTGTCCATACTTATTGTGGCGCTGACCGCCGCTTTTTCCGCCGCCCAAAGCGGCCTGTCGTCATCCATGGCTTCCCGCGACCAGGTGCTCGCCTTCCACTTTGCCCAGGAGGGGGTGGAGGTTATCCGCAACATGAGGGACGAGAACGGCCTGCGCGATATCCACTGGCTCACCGGCATATCAAACAACGTGAACGACCCGTGCTACTTTGGCAATTTTTGCGCGGTGGACTCTCCGGCCAAGACGTCCGTGCGATGCGGCAACGAACACGACGACTGCTCCGTATTGAGGCAGGACACTTCCCAGTCATCCATCACCTACGGCATGTATGGCATCGCAAACAGCTCCTGGATGGCAACCCCCTTCAAACGCTCGATTGTCATTGAGGCACTGAATCCAAGCGAAATAGCCATCACCGTGAGGATTACCTGGACCAGAGGCACCGCCACCAGAAGTTTTGCGGTCAGGGAAAACCTGCTGAATTGGCAATAAACTTTCATGAAAAAAAACATTACCAAAAATAAAAACGCGGGCCGTTTGGACAGGGGAGTAACTCTCTATATCGCCATTGTGGTAACAAGCGCCATTTTGCTTGTCTCCTTTGCCATCACCAACGTTACCTTAAAGCAATCCGGCATCTCCTCCATAAACCAGGATTCCCACGCGGCCTTCTATGCCGCCGACAGCGGAGCGGAGTGCGCTCTGTACTGGGACATGGCGGGCACCACCGGCACGGCTTTTTCTACAACCTCTCAGTCTGTGATTTTCTGTAATGTTGATGCAAACAATCCGTTGAACAACAACATAGCTGTCGGCGGTGTTGCCACGAGCACCTTCATGCTCACTTTTCATCCGCAGCCTTACTGTGCCCATGTTTTTGTAGCCAAATACTTTGAAGACGGACAGGCAAGGACCGCCATAGAGTCCAAGGGGTACAACACCTGCGAAGAGGGCAACATACGAAGGGTGGAGCGCGCCGTGAGGATAACCTACTAACCCCTTCCAAGGTGAGACCTCCGGATGCACGTGGCCCGCGCGCCCGCGCCGAGGCCTCACCTTAGCCCCAATTTTGCCCTTGACTTCCACACCCGACTATGATACAATAAGGGGAGGAGGCACTATTTTTTGTAAAAGCGACAAGGCCGATTTGTGGTAAAGTTAGGGCCATGGACAAGGTTTCAAAGGCGCCCAAAGAGGCGAAAGACAGGGCGGCAAAGCTGAGGGAAGCTATAAATAAATACCGGTATGAATACCATGTGCTCGACCAGTCAAGCATTTCTCCTGAAGCTCTGGATTCTCTCAAGTACGAGCTTGTCGCGCTTGAGGAAAAATATCCGGAGCTTGTCAGGGCGGACTCTCCCACCCAGAGGGTGGCGGGCGAGCCTTTAAAAAAGTTTGCCAAGGTGAGGCACGAAGTGCCGCAGTGGTCTTTTAACGATGCTTTTTCGGAAGAAGATCTGCGCGCTTTTGATGCCAGGGTCAGAAAAATCTTGCTTGCAAATGGCATCAAGGATGAGCCTTCTTACGTGTGTGAATTGAAAATTGACGGCCTCAAGGTGGTGTATGAGTATCGCAAGGGTATGTTTTTTCGCGGTGCGACCCGAGGCAACGGGGTGGTGGGCGAAGACGTAACGCTAAATGTCAAAACCATAGAATCCCTGCCGCTCTCCCTCAGTCGGCCGGTGGATATTATTGCGGAAGGAGAAGTGTACATGCGAAAGTCGGTGCTTGAAGCGATCAACAAAGAGAGGCGCTCTCACGGCGAGGAGCCATATGCCAATCCGAGAAACATTGCCGCAGGCTCTATACGCCAGCTTGATCCAAAAGTTGCCGCTTCAAGAAAGCTTGGCGTTTTTATCTATGACGTAGCGAGGTTTGGAGTTGGCGCCGGAGGGGATTTTGACACCCAGTACGAAGAGCTCAATTTGTTGAAGGAACTTGGTTTTCCGGTAAACAAACATTTCAAGCAGGTGCACGGCATAGATGAGGTTATCAAATACTGGAAAAACTGGCAGAAAAAAGCGCCGGATGAGGATTATCTTATTGACGGCATTGTGGTCAAGGTAAACGAGCGCCGTTTGCAGGAAGCGCTCGGCTTTACGGGCAAGGCGCCGCGCTTTGCCATTGCCATGAAGTTTCCGGCCGAGCAGGTTACCACCAAGGTAAACGACATAATTTTTCAGGTAGGTCGTACGGGGGTCATTACTCCGGTTGCGGTTTTGGAGCCGGTGCTGGTGTACGGCTCGGTGGTGTCGCGCGCCACTTTGCACAATGAAGACGAGATAAAGCGCCTTGATGTGCGAGTGGGGGACACGGTCATTTTGCAGAAGGCCGGAGATGTCATACCGGATATAGTGAAGGTATTGCCGGAATTGCGCACAGGCAAAGAAAAGCCATTCTCTTTTCCCACGCACCTGCCTCAGTGCGGAGGGGACGGCTCGGTGGAGCGCATAGCGGGGCAGGCCGCGTACAGATGCAAATATCCGGGTTCGGTTTTTGAGAGGCTGAGGAAGCTTGAGTATTTTGTATCCAAAAAAGCTCTTGATATATCAGGTCTTGGCCCGCGCATTATCACTACCTTGATGGACAATGGTTTGGTGGCAAACTTTGACGACATCTTTACTCTAAAAGAAGGGGATATATCAGCACTTCCCGGCTTTGCCGATATCTCTGCCAAAAACATTGTTGCCTCTATTGATAGCGCAAGGAAAGTTTCTCTGGCAAGACTTTTGGCAGGACTCTCCATACCTCAGGTGGGAGAGGAGACGGCCATAGACATAGCCGGGCATTTCAAAACCATGGAAGCTCTGCAAAAAGCCTCGGCGGATGATTTGATGAAGATAGACGGTGTTGGGCGGGTGGTTGCCGACTCGGTGGTGTCGTGGTTTTCGGACGCAGACAACTCGGCACTGCTGTCGCGCCTACTAAAGCATATATCCGTACAAAGCGCCGGAGTGGGCAGGAGAAGCAGCGTGGGCGCTGTTTCCGGCAAAGTCTTTGTGCTCACCGGCACTTTGGAGCGCCTTTCCAGGGATGAGGCAAAGGAGAAGATAAGGCTTGCGGGCGGCTCGGTGTCGTCTTCTGTTTCCTCCAAAACCGACTATGTGGTGGCGGGCGAAAATGCGGGCGACAAATACGACAAAGCCCTGGAGCTTGGGGTGAAGATACTTGGCGAAAAGGACTTCCTCGCCCTTTTCCGGGAATAGGCCCGCCGTGTTAGGATAGAGGGCAATGATTGGCAAAGACGACATACGGCATCTGGCCTCCCTCTCCCGCGTATCTATATCGGAGGAAGAGGCGGCGAGTTTTGAAAAGGAGATAGAGCCGGTGCTTGAATATGTGTCCAAGGTAAAGGCACTCAACTTGCCGGAGGGCGCAGGCGCGCAGGATTATTTTCCGAAGAACATTTTGCGCGAAGACGGCGAGCCGCGTGTTACGGCGGAAGAGGACAGAAGCGTCATTTTGGATAACGCCCCTCGCTCCCAAGACGGTTTTTTTGAAGTGAAGAAAGTGCTCGGCCAATAACTAAGATGAACGAGATAAACAAACTTTCAATCACGGAGTCTCTGGAGCGCATAGAAAAAGGCTCTCTTTCAAGGGGTGAACTTTTCTCCGCCTTTTATGATTTTGCAAAAGACAATGACAAAAAGATAAACGGTTTTCTTGAGATATTTGATGTGTCTTCAGGTGACGCAGAGAAGGCGGAAGGCCCGCTTGCCGGCATGCCCATCGCCATAAAAGACAATCTTTGTTTCAAGGGGCACAGAGCATCGGCCGCTTCGCGCATTCTTGATGGTTTTGTTGCACCTTATACCGCTACTGCGGTGCAGAGGCTTTTGGATGCGGGCGCGGTTATTACAGGGCGCACCAATATGGACGAGTTTGCCATGGGTTCATCCACGGAAAACTCCGCTTTCGGCGTTACCAAAAATCCGCACGACGAAGAGAGGGTGGCGGGAGGATCTTCCGGCGGCTCCGCCGCCGTGGTCGCCCTGGGAGAAGCCATTGCCGCGCTGGGTTCTGAGACTGGCGGCTCCATACGCCAGCCGGCGAGCTTTTGCGGAGTGGTCGGCCTGAAGCCCACATACGGAGCGGTGTCGCGCCACGGCCTCATGGCCATGGGCTCTTCTCTCGACCAGATAGGCCCTATTGCCAAAACCGTTTCCGATACGGAGCTTGTTTTCAATATCATAAAAGGTCGCGACAAAATGGATGCCACTTCTTTTTATCCGGAAAGCGCCGCCTCTGCGGATTTTGCCAAGGTGATAGGCGTGCCCAAGGGCATCACTTCCTGGGAGGGAATAGATAAGGAGGTGGTTGATAATTTCAACGAGAGCGTAGAGAAGCTAAAATCGCTGGGCTACGAGATACGAGAAATAGACTTGCCGAATCTGCCTTATGCGTTGGCCGTGTACTACATCATCATGCCGGCGGAAGTTTCTTCAAACCTGGCGCGCTTTGACGGCGTGAAGTACGGGGCAAAGAAAGAAGGCCGCGACTTGCTTGAAGATTATATGAACACGCGCGGCGAATATTTTGGCAGGGAAGCGAGGCGCAGGATACTGCTCGGCACCTATGTTCTGTCCTCCGGATATTATGACGCTTTCTACGGCTCGGCTATAAAAGCAAAGTCGCTCATTACCGGCGAGATAAAGCGGGCCTTTTCTGAAGTGTCGGCCATCATTACTCCCACCACTCCCACGCCGGCTTTCAAGATAGGCGAGAAGACAAAAGACCCTCTTTCCATGTATATGGCCGACATGTTTACCGTATCCGCAAACATCTCCGGCGTTCCGGCTATCTCCGTGCCGTCTGGTTTTGCGCAAAAGGAGGGCAAGTCACTGCCCTTGGGGCTTCATATAATGAGCGATCACTTTCGCGAAGACATACTTTTCCGCATGGGCAAGGAATTTTTGGGAGAAAATGTGGCACAATAGTTAGGGTAACTTTATTGCCATGGCCGAACCAGGAGGACAAAAAAAAGAAGCGCCAAAAAAACCTGCATCCTCACCGGAGCAGGACTTGGTGTTTGCTCTTTTCGGGCTTGTGATCTTGTCGGCCCTTCTCGGCAGATTGGCTTTTTGGTTTGGAGGCAGTTCCGGCTCCGTGTCTGTTTTGTTCGACTTTGAGCCTTTTGCGAGATATTTTGGCGATGTGTGGTATCCGCGCCTGCGCTTTGTCTCCTACCTAATTTCAATCCTGGCTTTTATCGGCATATGTTATGCGGTATCCCGCACTTCAAAAATCGCCAAAGCCGAGAGGATAAAATACAACACCGCTCCGATAAGCGAAGCGGCGAGTGTGCCCAGGAACGGCCATTGGGAAAAGGTCATGGCGCATCTCAATTCCCAAAATCCCAACGATTGGAAGGTGGCCATCATTGAAGCGGACATTATGCTTGATGAACTTTTGGACAAGATGGGCTATCAGGGGGCCACAATAGGCGACAAGCTAAAGACCGTGGAGCAGTCGGACTTCCTCACTTTGAACGAAGCCTGGGAAGCTCACAAAGTTAGAAACCAAATAGCCCACGAAGGCGCGGCCTTCATGCTCTCCGACAGGGAAGCAAGACGGGTTATGTCCCTCTACGAAAAAGTCTTCAGAGAGTTTGGGGTGGTGTGAGTTGATGCTTGAAATTATTCACAAATAAGAGTAGAATGCCGTGCTATAGCGGGGTGGAGGAGTAGTACCTCGGCAGGCTCATAACCTGCAGGCATCAGTGCAATTCTGGTCCCCGCGACAAGAAGGTTTCAATTGCAAACGCGGGCTTGTTTTATAGGTTTTTTCGTATTATATTGTGCCTTATCTGTCGGCGTAGCTCAGTCGGTTAGAGCGTGGGACTCATAAGCCCAAGGTCGGAGGTTCGATCCCTCCCGCCGACACCAGATGCGGTTTTCTGATAAGATTGCATCTTGCGCAGTGTCCACAATACTGCGGGTGTAGCTCAGCTGGTTAGAGCGTCCGCCTGTCACGCGGAAGGTCGTGGGTTCAAATCCCATCACTCGCGCATTGGAGTTGTTACGGTAGCCGATTGAAGATTTTGGCTAGTTATAATATTATTCTGCCGTAGGCTTATTTTAAGCCAATGTAGCTCAGTTGGTAGAGCACCCCCATGGTAAGGGGGAGGTCATCGGTTCAATC
>CAZKKF010000010.1:0-6960 GCA_964553285.1 uncultured Candidatus Saccharibacteria bacterium
CTCAAAGGAATAGACGGGGACTTGCACAAGCAGTGGATTATGTGGTTTAATTCGATGATAAACGAAGAACCTTACCAGGGTTTGAAACCCTACTGAAGTATCGTGGAAACATGATACGCCTTCGGGCAGTAGGGCAGGTGATGCATGGCCGTCGTCAGTTCGTGATTTGAGTTGTTCCCTTAAGTGGGGTAACGAACGCAACCCTCGTTGCCTGTTACAAGTGTCAGGCGAGACTGCCCCAGCCAAAGCGCACGAAGTGCGCAGGCTCTAGAAAATAGGATTTAGGCTTTAGCAAATACAAATTGCTAATGCCTAGCGCCTAATAATCTAGCGCTTGCCAAGTGCACTTCGCGCATTTTGGCTGGGGAGGAAGGCGAGGATGACGCCAGGTCAGCATGTCCCTTTGATATCCTGGGCTACACACATAATACAATGGCGCGTACAACGGGCTGCGACGGAGCAATCCTGAGCTAATCCTAATAAAGCGCGCCCCAGTTCGGATTGGGGGCTGAAACTCGACCCCATGAAGTTGGATTTGCTAGTAATCGCGGGTCAGCCATACCGCGGTGAATACGTTCTCAAGTCTTGTACTCACAATAAAAGCGCGCAGCAGCGCATCCATCTAGGTGGTTAAAATCCACCCCCCGCCTCGGCGGGGTAGCAGAACGATAGTCCATGCCCGCGAGGGTCTGGATGGAGGATCGGAAAGCAAAAGACAGCCTGATTATCCGCCGGAGGGCGGAAAGACGAATTGACCCATTTACCGACATAAGGGTGGTGAGTATGGGGAAAATTCCACGAAAATCTTTTAGGATGTCTGGAACAGATGTTTGCGTGACCTGTGGAGATCTGACGCTGTTACTGAGCCGAAAGGTGAAGTATAATTAAACTGACGCAGCGTCAGAAGTCAGCTGAGTCATAGTAGCCCCGCCATGGCGGGGTGAAGGAACTCACTCGAAATGCATTGCATTACGCCGGATTACATTGTTGGGCTGGTGGACGGTGAAGGAAGCTTTACCGTCTATATACGGGATATTGACAAAGAAACTGAAGTTAAGCGACGAGTAGTTGCGGAACCCAAGTTCTACGTCAAACTTGTCGAAAAAGATAAGGATATCCTGTACGCTCTGAAGGAATTTTTTGGGTGCGGAAGCGTGTACTTTCAAAAAGACACGCGGCCAAATCACCAGAATTGCTACAGATACGAAGTCTACAACAGAAACGATCTATCTAGCATCATCATTCCTTTTTTCCAGAGGCATGAGCTTAAGTTTGCTTCCAAAAGAAGCGATTTTGAGACTTTTTGCCTCCTTATGGACATGATTATGAAAGACGAGCATCGCACTGAATCGGGTTTAAGAAAAATGTTTGCTCTCAAGCAGACAATGCACTAGAGCTCGCCGTATACGGGAAATCCGTCTGTACGGTGGGAACGGAAATTCGTTGTTTAGCGAATCCAATCGCCCGTCAACTCAAGGGAGCCGGGAGTACCCGAAGTCCCCGCCTAGCGGGGCCTACGGTAAGCTCGGTAACAGGGAGTAAGTCGTAACAAGGCACGGCTAGCGGAAGCTGGTCGTGGAACAATTCAAGTGAAAACCTTCCGCAAACAACAGCGGGATTACTTGGTCGGTTCCGGTTGCAAAACCGGAATAGGAGGATGGCGCTATCTCCTTAAACTGCGCCGGACGCATGGAAAGACATGTATGAGCGCTTGTTTGGAGGCAATTGCCCAAATAAGAAAGCAAGAAACGGAACAAAAGAAAGAGCGATACCACGATGATGCAAAATTGAACAAAAGACCGGCCCAAATAGGGCCGGTCTTTTGTTTTGCCCCGGTTTCTGCTATCTTGGTATCCTGTACGGTAAGTACACATGCGCGCATAGCTCAGCCCCGACGCCCCGATAAATCGGGGGTCGGGGGGCCGACCGAAGCGTCGGCCCTGGTCTGTTAGAGCTACGCGTTGCTGGTAGTGTTTGGTATCATCTGCTTAGAAAACGTAGACATAGCCTGATTAAGAAATGCGCGCATAGCTCAGCTGGTAGAGCATTCGACTGATACTCGAAAGGTCCTAGGTTCAACCCCTAGTGCGCGCACCACTTCGCTCTGATTACAGAGCTATGCGGTGCAAACACCAAAACACCTTCTATTACCCAAACCACGTGGGGTTCAGCACGTTACTCAAACCCTCCTTTTACCCATCGGTCTTTACTGGTATAATCTGCCTCAATGACCAAGAGAAAAAGCATCTTTATTATAGGCCTGCTGATCTTCCTTTTGCCCGCTTTTGGCTTCCCGTCTTTTTGGGAAAGCACTTTCCAAGTGCTCTCCGGCCTCGCCCTCATGATTGCCGCCATGCATTCGTCCATCGGCAGACGCCTGCACCTTGCCAACAAGAGGCACAAGGGCCCCACCTCAAGTCCGGTTTTTGTGGACAGCAACCCGAGCAGGACGTCTTCAGACGAGCACGTTTCCCTTAATACCACCGCTCCTTCGATGCCCCTGGAGGACAGCGTGTTTGCAGAAGATGACAACGATGAGCAGGCGCGCGACTAAATTTTCCGGCACGAAGGCCGCGCGATTTTTCATCGCCATATTCATTGGTACAGCCCTGTTTTCCTCCATCATTTTCCTGCTAAGCGCGCCCGCAGATATCCACTACTCTTCCGCTTCTGTCGAAGTGGCGGTGGAGGAGGAGAAAGGGCCGGTGAAGCCCGCGGTAACGCACCTCCCCACCCCCGAGCCGGTAAAGGGCATTTATATGACAAGCTGGGTTGCCGGCACCCCTTCCATAAGGACGGGCATAGTAAGCCTCGTCAGAGAGACCGAGATAAACACTTTGGTTTTGGACATAAAAGACGATACAGGCAAGGTGTCCTATCTTGTGAGAGACCCCGATCTTGCAGCTCTCGGCTCGGCCGAATCGCGTATCAGCGATGTGGAGGATTTTATAAGGAGTCTGCATCAGTTGGGCATTTATGTGGTGGGGCGCATTGCCGTCTTCCAGGATCCTTATATGGTGCGCTCCAGGCCGGAATTGGCCGTGAGGAGGTCTTCGGACGGTGCTATATGGCGCGACAGAAAAGGTCTCACCTGGATAGACCCGGGTGCGGAGGAGCATTGGCATTACATAGCGGCCCTTGCAAAGGATGCCTACTCCGTTGGTTTTGACGAAATACAATTTGACTACATCCGCTTTCCTTCCGATGGCAACATGTGGGACATTGCCTATCCCTTTAGCGAAGGCAAGGTAAAGTCCGAGGTGATGAAAAGCTTCTTCGCCTTTCTTTCCCAAGAGCTAAAGCCCATGGGGATCCCCATATCGGCAGACCTTTTTGGCATGACCACCACAAACAAAGACGACCTCAATATAGGCCAGGTGCTGGAGCACGCTTTCCCGTATTTTGATTACATCTCTCCAATGGTCTATCCCTCTCACTATCCGTCCGGATTTTACGGATACCAAAATGTGAATGCCGTGCCCTATGAAATAGTGAAGCTTTCCATGGAGAGGGCCGCTGAGCGCCTGGACGACTTCCACAACAACGTGGCTTCCACCACGGCACAGCTCCGCCCCTGGCTTCAGGACAACAACTATCCTGTCCACTATACGCCGGAGATGGTGCGCGCCCAGATACAGGCCACCTATGACGCGGGCCTTACCTCCTGGCTCCTATGGGACGCCGCAAATACCTATACCCGCGCCGCTTTAGAACTTGAGTAGTGCAATTTATTTGTGTTCCGTCAGCATTTCTTGAGCCTTTGCCAATTCCTCGGGGGAGTTTACCGATATCCAGAAATCCGTTTCAATCACTTTTATTTCATGCTCATTTCGTATGCTCATCAGGGTTTGAGGCAAGCCCCATTCCTCTTTGGTTTTCATTTTCACAGGTTCGTATCTAAAAATATCCGTTGTTAGGGAATATAGTCCCGTAAAGATTAATCCTCCGTTGTTTTTGATTGCTCTATATTTATCATGTGTTAAAAAATCTATCGGGTGTCCCTCGCTATTTAAAAGCACCCTGCTCCCGGGTTCTTCAGGGCTAGCTTTTTTGCAAACTATGGAAAAATCATACTGGGTGCATTTTTTTGTTGAATCTCTGTCATATAAATCATCTCCCATCATGACAATGAAGCGTCCTTTTAGGATATCTTTTGCATACCATAGGGCGTGCGCCGTGCCGGTCAGAGTTTTTGCTTCAATATATGAAATGGGAATATTTTTATAAAAGTCTCCCAAATGTCTCCTTATCCCCTCGCCCTTATAGCCGATGACAAGAACAATTTCGTTTATTTCGTCCGGTAAGATATCAAACTTGTGTTCAAGGAGTGTTTTCCCACCTACGCGTAGGAGCGCCTTGGGGGGCTGGTCTATTTGTAATCCCATCCGAGTTCCTTTTCCGGCGGCTAAAATTACGGCTTGCATGATGATTATAAGACTATCATTTTTTGTTAAAAACGAAGAGGGCTCCCTTGGGAGCCCTCTTTACTACAGGTGATTGCCGTTCCACGTGGCGAGCCCGAGCTCGCGGCCAAATGGAGGTAGTTCGGTCTCGGCCATCCTCCGGAAAATCTCCGGGTATCGCTCGAAGTATATCTTCATGGCTCCCGCAACCGGAATTGAAGACATGTCTTCGTAAGAGAAAAAGTCATAACGCTGACCCTCTCCCAAGACGATACGAGATGTTTCCTCGTCCGAAAGCCGGCCGAAGAAAAAGCCGTTGCCCTTGAGCGATACTCCAAGGATAACCAGATCTTTCGGGACAAGCCCGATTTCTTCGGCAAGCTCCCGTAAGGCGGCCTGCTCGAGATTCTCGTCTTCCTCTCGGCCTCCCGTAACAGGGGCCCAGGTGTTCGGAGACAAGATTTCAGGTTTGTCATCTCGGAGGATTACAAAGAACTTGTTCCTCCAGACCAAGAAAACTACGATGCCCGCGCGGGTCTTATCGTCTGCCATTTCGCGTCTCCTAAGGTAGGGGGTTTGGGTGTATGTCCGCCATGCATCCTATCTCTTTTTAGGGCTATGTCAAGCTATATTTGACAATCAGGGACAACTATTATAAAATGGGGGAAGGAACCTGTACCGTTTATATCGCTACATAACGCTCACCGAAATGGAGGAAGTCATGAACTTCGTAGACAGTGTTGGCCCGATTGAATTCGTGGAGTTTCCGGGCCCGAACTCCATCATCGTGCATCTCAGTGCTCCTCTCACCACCGCGTCGGGAGTGATGCACTTTTCCGGCCCCCAAGAAGTGCCGAAGTCGCCCGACGGTTTTCTTGGCTGGCTCAACCGCAGGCTCCACGGCCCGCCGCACAACCTGAGGCCATCCGCATCCCAAGAGTTGGGGTGGCGCAAGGTCGTGCTCCTCTCAAATGCCATCTTCGGCATTGAGGGGGTGACGAATGTTGCCGTCGGCGGCACGTTCATCCGGATCGAGATGTCTCGTCCCGTGTCCGGGTGGAGGGAGGTGAAGCAGGCTGTTGAGGAGGTTCTGGCGCAAGACCCGGCGATGTAAACGACAAGGAGACTCTTCGGAGTCTCCTTTGTTGCATTTGTTGTATAATAAACGGCAGTTTAGTCCCATGAACGAAGATCGCATTACATATTTTGGCGAAACAGATGCCCGCAACAAGAGGGCTCGCTTTGGCGTCAAAGCCAAAGACCGCACCCGCCACATATACGTCATTGGAAAGACGGGCATGGGCAAATCCACTTTGCTTGAAAACATGGCCGTGCAGGATATCCAAAACGGAGAGGGGCTGGCCTTCGTTGACCCGCACGGCAAGACCGCCGACCTTCTGCTTGAATACGTGCCGCCGGAGAGAATAAAAGATGTCATTTATTTTGCTCCCTTTGATACCGAGTACCCGATATCTTTTAATGTCATGGAAGACGTTGGGCCAGACAAGAGGCACCTGGTGGCCAACGGTTTGATGAGCGCGTTCAAAAAGCTTTTCGGCGAAGAGAGCTTCTCCGACAGAATGCAGTACATATTGCAAAATACCATTCTGGCTCTTCTTGAATACCCAAATTCAACAATGCTCGGTATCAATAAGATGCTCGTAGACAAGGAGTACAGGAAAAAGGTGGTAGAAAATGTTACAGACTCGTCGGTCAAGGCATATTGGACGCAGGAATTTGCCGGTTATACAGAACGGTTTGCGGCGGAAGCTATACCCGCTATACAAAATAAAATAGGCCAATTTACTTCAAATCCATTGGTAAGAAATATTATCGGTCAGGAAAAATCTTCCTTTGACATCAGGAAGGTGATGGACGAGAAGAAAATATTGATAATAAACCTGTCCAAGGGCCGCGTGGGCGAGCAGAATGCAAACCTTCTCGGCTCCATGATGATTACCAAGATATATCTCGGCGCCATGTCGCGCGCCGATGCCTCCGAGCATGTCCTGAAACACCTGCCGAACTTCTATCTTTATGTGGACGAATTTCAGTCTTTTGCCAACGAATCTTTTGCGGACATCTTGTCCGAAGCCCGCAAGTACAAGCTCAACCTCACCATCGCACACCAATACATAGAGCAGATGTCCGAGGAAGTGCGGGCGGCTGTCTTTGGCAACGTTGGCACCATGATTTCTTTCCGCGTTGGCTCTTATGACGCGGAGGTATTGGAGAAGGAATTTGCTCCGGTATTTACGGCGGAAGACCTGGTAAACCTGGGCTTCACTCAGATTTATCTCAAGCTCATGATAGACGGCGTGTCCTCAAGGCCATTTTCCGCCACCTCCATGGCTCCAATAGAAAGGCCGGCCATATCCCGCAGGGAAGAGATATTGGACAACTCGCGCCGCATGTTTGCCGGCCCACGCGGCAGTGTGGAGGAGGCTATAAAGAAATGGTACGCCGAAGGGGAGGAGGAGAGATTTTCCGGATCAAAGGGCGGCAAGGGAGGCGGAGGCAAGCCGTTTGGCCAGAGGCCTGCCGCGGCTCCCACGCC
>CAZKKF010000010.1:6970-29965 GCA_964553285.1 uncultured Candidatus Saccharibacteria bacterium
CGTGGGAGCCGCGGCAGGCCTCTGGCCAAACGGCTCCCACGCCTGCGCCGCAGGGGAGAAATGAGATGAAAAAAGCCTTGTTTGAGGCTATAGAAAAAGGCGTTGCAAAGGAGGTGCCGCTTCGGGAAAACATAATGCCCCCTCAAAATCCCGTGTCTCTACACTCTCTCCGTCCCAAAGACAACAAAGCTCCCACTCCGGTAAAGCAAAATGCCCTCAAGAGCGCTTTGAGCGCCCTTACCGGCAACAATGACAGGGAAGAGATGAAACAGCCTGCACCTGCCAAAGAAAAACCGCCCGAAAAGAAGGCAGAACCTGCACTAGCTCCAAAACAGCCCGAAACCACCTCAAGCAAGCTCAAGGAAATACCGGAAGACGAGCTGAAGAAAATGCTTTCGCTTTAATAAAAAACACTTACATTTATTGCGGCGATCTATTCAAACAAATCGGCGTGGGTGCCGGTGCGCGCAAGGAGTACTTCATTGTCTGAGATGTCGTAAATCAAAATCCAATCCGGCTCTATGTGGCATTCCCAAAACCCTTTCCATTCTCCGCCCAGTTTGTGGGGTTTATAAAAGGCAGATAGCTTGCCATCGTAAACGAGCGATTCGACGATTGCTTCCAGTTTATCGATATCCTTGCCGCGCCTTTTTTGTCTTTTGTAATCCCGTCTGAACTGTGTGCGCTGAGTAATCTGACGCATAGCGTTTTACATTGAGCGCATAGACTCTTTCCAGCCTTTGAATGTCTTAAAGGTTTCAACGTTCTTACGGGTGCGCGCTTCCATAAGTGCTTTGCGCGTCTCGGCGTTGGGGACCTTGGCGGAGAAGGTGATGGTTTTATCCAGCACAAACTGCCTCAACATGGCGTTTACCACTGTTGTAAGGGGGATGCCCATCTGTGCGGCGGTCTTCTTGGCCTCATCACGAAGCTTCTTCGGGGTCTTGATTGTAAGCGTTGTATTACTCATACCAATATACTAATTCTGGTACGATTTGTTGTCAAGAGCCGAAGGGGAATATCTGGGTAGTGTATAATAATGGCACCTCAGACTAAAATGAAAATACTTATTACAGGAATAAACGGTCTTATAGGAAAGCTTGTCAGGGAAGAGCTTTCTGATGAGCACGAGATTTTCGGCCTGGACAGGGTGGGGGAGCAGGGCGGCAATTTGTATATAGCAGATGTCTCCGACATGCCTTCCCTTGAAAAAGCCTTTAGAGAGATGCCGCAGATAGACTGCATCATTCACTTGGCGGCAGACAAGAGTCCGGATGCCGAGTGGGACTCAATGCTCAAAAACAACATAGAAGGCGCAAGAAACATATATGAATGCGCACGCATGTTTAATGTGCCAAAAGTAATTTTTGCAAGCACCAACCGCGTTACCCAGGGGTATGAGGTAGGGGACGGCACGCTGAAAGAAGGCCTTAAGATGATAAGTGCAAGTGACCAGCCGCGGCCCATAAACTACTACGGAGTAAGCAAGCTCTTTGGCGAAAACATTGCCAGAATGTATTTTGAAAAGTACGGCATACGCTCTGTTATCTTTCGCATAGGAAGCGTGCTTGATGATGATAATCCGGAGGGGGATATAAGACGCGAGAAGACCTGGCTAAGCTACAGGGATTTGAAGAGTATTTTCCACAAAGCTGTTGACGCAAATATTCCCTTTGGCCTCTACTATGCCGTATCCGATAACGCCGGCAGATTTTGGGATATTGAGGATATGTCCCGCGATCTGGGCTTTATCCCCCAGGACGGTTTTGGGAAATAGTCTATATTTTATTGTTAATACCTGTAAGACTTTTTTATTCAATTAGTCGGTGATAGTATGGTTCAGTACGTTTTGCGGCCTTACTTGACCCCCCCATCAAAGATTAAAAGATCTTTCACCTTCATGAAAATCAGAGATAAGATAAAAAGACGAATAGGTATTATCAAAAACCGCGGAAATAATAGTGTTTATGCGATTGTATATCTACTATTTCCTGATAGGGTGAAATTATCCAATTTTGGTAGCTGGTTGATTTTGCAGGATATAAAAAACAATCCAGAGTTTAAAAAAATTATTAGAGTTACAAAAAGCGGAAGAAGAAATATTTTTGATTTTCGCATAATGAAGATTGTTCACAGGAGAAGGCAACTGCTGTCGATGTTTCTTTGCGATTACTTTTCGCTACTTTATCCGTATGTTGACGTTCAAGTCGGCGATAATTTATTGCTCAAACCTCCTTCTATTGATGGTCCATACGAAAGTGAAGAAGTAAAGGTTGAAGTTGGCGACCACGTGATCGATGCAGGAGCAAACGTGGGGCTATTCTCTATATTTTCTGCCCAGAGAGTTGGAGATAATGGCAGGGTATATTCTTTTGAGCCTGTCGAGGAGACGAGGTCGTTGCTCTTGAGTAATCTCGAGCTTAATAATGTAGCTAATACTCAAGTATTTCCTTATGCACTAGGCCAAAAAGTGGCCGATGTGGAGTTCTTTTTGGCTCCTAATTTTTTGGATAGTTCCTCGACGACTTTTAGCAAGGGCCGTAAGAAGGAAATTGTTAAGCAAATAAACATTGATTCATTTGTACAAGAAGAGAACCTCTCTAAGGTTGATTTTATCAAAGCGGACATTGAAGGTATGGAAAGAGAAATGCTTTTAGGGGCGGAGAATACCATAAAAAAATTCAAACCCAAGTTAGCAATATGTACCTACCATTTGGCAGATGATCCTGATGTTATTGAGCAAATCATTACTAATTTTGTACCAGAATATAAGATTAAACATACTGATAAAAAAATATTTGCTTGGATATGAAAATCTGCTTTTTAGTGGGAGAAATCTTTGCCTGGGGTAAATATGGAGGCTTTGGGGCTTTGACGCGCAAAATAGGGAGTGAACTGGCTATAAGAGGAGTTGAAGTTTTTGCTGTTGTGCCATTAGGCGATGGTCAAAAGTCAGTAGAAAAACTAGACGGTATTACTGTATTTGGGTATACAGGCGGAGATCAAGGTGATTTGAGGAAGTTATTGCGCAATATTGATGCAGATGTTTTTCATTCTGAGGAGCCAAACATTATCTCATACATGGCTCAACAGATTCACCCAAATAAAAAACACATAGTCACATTTCAGGATCCTCGCGGCCTGTGGGACTGGTGGAATGAATTTCAGTTTGCTGATTCAGCAAAGAGACGTGCATTTCCTGGGATGCTTCGTTTTGAATGTGCGTATCATCCACTAGTACGATATGCTGCACAAAAATCTGAAGGCCTGTATTGTCAGGCTAAATATATTAGCAAAATTTCCAAAAAACTATACGGGCTTTCTCGCGAGCCTCAGTTCCTTCCCAACCCCGTAGATATGCCATTATCGCAAAGCCATAAATCTGTGCATCCTACGGTATGTTTTTTAGGGCGATGGGATAGGCGAAAGCGCCCATGGTTATTCATTGAACTGGCGCAAGCATTTCCTGATGTTACGTTTCTCATGATGGGGAAACCGGATAACACGATTATGAAAGGCTATCCCATTCCTAAAAACCTGCAACTATTGGGCCTAACACAAGGGAAAGACAAAGATGCTGTGCTTGAGAGAAGTTGGGCACTTGTTAATACCTCTACAAGAGAATGCCTTCCTGTATCGTTTTTGGAAGCAGCTTCGCATAGATGTGCGATTATCAGCTCTGTTGATCCAGATGACTTTGCTACCAATTTTGGATTTCATGTGTCAGGAGATAATTATTCCGGTGCACTTCAAGAGTTACTTGATCAAGGCTGGCAACAGAAGGGGGGGGCGGGATATGATTATGTTCTACATACCCATTCAACCGGCCAAGCCATAGAACAACATTTGGCAGTGTATAAGAGCTTGTTAAACAATAGCTAACATGTTACCAGTAAACAAAACAAAAGTAGTATATCTAATTACTGGTCTTAACACGGGCGGTGCCGAAGTTCTCCTAGAGCAATTTCTAGGTTTGCTAGATCGTAATTATTTTGAACCAGTGGTTTTGTCGTTTATACCGATTGGTGAGATAGGCCGTAACATAGAACGCATGGGCGTAGGGTGTTATAGTCTGAATATACGCAAAACCCTAAATGATAAAAACCAGGAAAGTAAACTAGCTTTATTCCTCCGTAGCATGGCTGTTGTCTTTATAGAATTTCCAAAGCTAGTTAAGTTTATTAAGAAGGAGAAGCCGGACATTGTACATGCTCATCTTTTTCACGCCAATTTATTGGGAAGACTGGCAGGAAAAATATGTGGTGTCCCGATAATTATTTCAACGATTCACAACGTAAACTTTGGTGGGGGGCTACGTGAAAGATTGTTGCGATATACAGATAATCTAGGGACAGTCACGGTAGCGATATCAAAAAATGTTGCTACTGCAATGATTGATAAAGGGGTGGTCCCCTCACATCGGTTAAGGGTTATAGAAAATGGAGTCAATCCTGATAAATTCAGCAATACCAACGATGTTACCAACACCATTCGCAAACAACTCGGTGCATCAGCAAAGCAACATCTATTGGTATCTGTTGGAAGACTCACAGAACAAAAGGGTTACCCATACCTTTTCAAGGCTTTGGAATATTTGCAGGAACACAGGGACGATTTGTTGTCTGTTATTCTCGGTGATGGAGAGGAAAGTCGTACACTCGAAAATATAGTCAAACAGTCAGGTCTTAATAAGTCGGTTGTGTTCTTGGGTAATAAAAGCAATGTAGCTGATTATTTGATGGCATCAGATATTTTTGTTATGCCTTCTTTATGGGAAGGGCTTCCCATATCTCTGCTTGAAGCCATGGCTTGTGGTTTGCCGGTTGTCGCTACGAATGTTGGCGGAGTCCCAGAAGTGGTGGCAGATAATGAGAGTGGCTTTCTTGTGCCAGCAAAAGATAGCGAAGCCCTAGCGGATAAAATATCTGTTCTATTATCTATGTCAGACACGGAACGACGGGAATTTGGCGCGCATGGCAGGAAGATTATTTTGAACAAATTTTCCTTGAAAAATACGGTGCAGTCTTATGTGGACCTCTACAGAGAGTTTACCCCCACTTTTTCTTAAATAATCCAATCAGCAGCAGTGCATTTATAAAAGCTTCAATTATGATTGCTGATACAACCCCCCACATTCCTAAGATCGGGGTTAGTATAACTAGTGCCACAATACGTATCGTAGGGATAATTGTCGTAATTGTATAAAGAATTTTCTTTGCTTTAAGCACTGTGAAATAAGTGCCAATGGGTGAAAATACTGCACCAATAACACTTAACATTAAAATTTGAGAATATGGTACCGCTTCAATATATTGAGGAAACAGAAACTTAAATAACCAAGGTGCTAAGGCTAAGTATGCAGCTACGCAGGTGGTGGTAATCAGAAAATATTTCCATATTTTTGGCATCAATGTTTGCCGGATAGTTTCTGGGCTGGTGTCGGCAAATTTCGGAAAGGCGAGAGTTGGCATGAGATTAAGAAATCTGGTAACTTCTAGCGGTATGGCGTAAGCAATGAAGAAAATAGCCAATTCTTCTGCTCCCAGTAATTTCCACACGATAACTTTATCCAATTGGGCGGCAACCAACCCCAAGGCTGACATGGCTGTTAGGTGTTTGGCGTATGGTATTAGCCCTGGGTCGCTTACGGCTTCTGGGCTAACATATTCTGTCGCGGTCTTTTTGTGGAATATTAGATTGGGGATTATTTGACCAAGAAGAAAAGCGGTCAAAATTATCCAAGCGTAGGATGGAAATGTTATAGCTGCAATAACCGATAAAATGAGTAAGGATGTTCTGGTAACAGTTGCATACACTGCTACTTTTTTAAATTCTCTTAGAGCTTTGAGATAGTAGTTGTAAACTTCGCCTGCGCTGAATATCGGTAAAGCAAGTGCAATGGCCGCAAAACCCAGTGCAAGTGTTGTGTTATCTTGCCAAAAATAATATGTCGCTACTATAAACGATACTAGTGCACCCAAACGTCCCCACTTCATTGTTTCTCTAAAAGCCACCCCGAGGTTACCTTTGAATCCCTTTGGGGTGGATTCCATAATAGCTACTGTTACACCAGGTAACGTGAATACAGAGAGGATAAGCAGGCCCGACATCAAAAAGCGATACTCTCCAAGCACTTCCGGGGCAAGGAGGTTGGCGAGAACTATGGTGAGGATAAAGGCCGCTATAGATGCGGCAAGCTGGGAAAGCCCCAGCCAGAATCCGCCTCGGGCGAGGTATACGTTGTCGGTGCCTGTATAGCGCTCACCCCAGCGCAAAAAGCTGTAGAGCCTGCTTTTTATGATTTCCATTCAATACAAATCTAGCGCATAAGGGGGAGCTTTGCTACCTTGAAGCTGTGTTATAGTATCGGCGTATGTCAAAAGATGCACTGAAGACCGTAATTTGGGGGGGTATCCTGCTCCTGCCTTTTATCCCGTTTCTGGTTTCTTCCTCGACTCTTTTTCCGTTTATAGTGGGCAAGAACCTTGCCTTCAGGCTTATTACAGCGATCGTCTTTGGCGCCTGGGCCCTGCTTGCTCTTGAAGACAGCTCTTACCGCCCCAAGAAGTCGGCCATTTTGTGGCTGGGAGGCGCTTTCGTCTTGTCTATCGGCGTATCCACTTTGCTCTCTCCAAACATATTGAAGAGCTTCTGGTCAAACTTTGAGCGTATGGAAGGGTTTGTAACAGTGCTGTTTTTGGGGGTGCTGTTTTTGGCCATGTCTTCCTTTATGCAGAAAGCTTCCGACTGGGCGCGCTTTTTTGCCGTCAATGTGTGGGCCTCTGTGGCGGTGTGCATATATGCCATATCGGAGCTTGAAGGTCCGATAAGCGAAGGGGGAAGACTTGCCGGCTCCTTTGGCAATGCCATTTATCTGGCAGTGTACCTTATGTTTGCTTTCTTTTTTGCCCTCTACCTCCTGGCGCACACTTCGCACAAATGGAAGCGCTTCATGTACGGAGGTGTCATGCTTTTGCAATTTGTCATTATCTACTACACCGCTACAAGGGGAGTGATGCTAGGTCTTCTGGTGGGGCTTCTGGTCTCTTCTTTTGTGCTTATGGTGCGCGGCACCGCAAAGACTAGGCGCCTGGCGGCGGCCTTGGGCGTTGCCATACTTCTTGCCGGAGCGGGGTTTGTGGCCATAAGAGACACTGCTTTTGTGCGCGAGAGCCCTGTGCTTGCGCGCTTCGCCTCTCTTTCGCCGAGCGAAATAAAAAGCCAGGGCAGATACTTCATCTGGCCCATGGCCATAAAGGGTGTCGCCGAAAAGCCTCTGCTTGGCTGGGGGCCGGAGAGCTTCAACTATGTTTTCAACACGCATTATGATTCGCGCGCATACGATCACGAGGCTTGGTTTGACCGCGCTCACAACCTCTTTTTGGAATGGTTTGTGGCGGGCGGCATCATAGGCGGCACTCTTTTCCTGGCACTGTGCCTGGCCTCTTTGTGGAAAGCTTTTCGCATGCATGAAGCGGAATCCAAAGATGAGCCAAAGCTCTCCGGCGTTTCTTCGGCCATTGTTGTCGGAGCGCTTTCCGGCTACTTCTTCCAGGGGCTTTTCGTTTTTGACAATATCATGGCTTCGGTCTTGTTTGTCTCCCTGCTCGCTTTCGTGCACTCTTTTGCCGGCCAGCCGATGGAGAAGCTTGATAAATGGAAGCCTTCGGCCTCTCTGCGCCGCGTGCTCTCTGCCGCTTTGATAATCGTGCTGGTGTTCACTTCCTACTTCTCCGTCTGGAAGCCTTTGCGCGCAGGCCAGATGCTCATTGACGGCATGAAGGCGGGGCAGTTGGGTGCTCACGCCGAGGCGCTAAATAGCTTTGAGAAGGCTTTGGGCAAAAGCGCCGTGGCCAGAGCCGAAGTGAGGGAGCAATTGGTGGCATCACACGCCATTTTCTCCGGCGCGGACGGCGAGACGAGGGAGCGTTATCGCAGTCTCGTGCGCCGCGAGCTTGAAGCGCAGATTGCAAAAACTCCGGATGATGCCAGATACGTCATTCTCTATGCTTTCTTTTTGCGCAATGCCGGTCTCAATGATGAAGCTCTGGATCTTCTTGCAAGGGCGCGCGAACTTACTCCGGGCAAGCAGGCGGTGCTTTTTGAAATGGCCCAGATAAATCTCTCCATGGGCAGGAATGCGGAAGCCGTAAGCGCCGCCAGGGAAGCACTGGAGCTCGAGCCGTCTTATGATGAGGCAAAGAGCGTGCTCGGGCTGGTGGAATATTATGCCGGCGACAGAGCCGCCGCGGAGCGCGTTTGGAGCACCCGCGCGGAAGAAAAACACGCAAACGACGACAGGGTGATAGAAGCCTATCGTTCCGGCGGCGAGTGGGGCAAGATAATAAATCTTTTGCAGAAGAGGGTTGAGATTTGGCCGGACGAGATAGCCTCTCATGCCTCTTTGGCCGCAGGGTACCTGGAGGCGGGCAGGCGAGCCGATGCTATAGCCGTGATGCGCATTGTTGCGGAGCGTTTTCCCGAGCACAGGCAAAGCGCCTTGCAGTACATAGATAATATGTAGCTTTTTAGGGCTATTTTTTGACCGCTTGACTTTTTTGGCCCGTGGGTATATAATGGAGAGAGTGGGTGCTCATGGAGGGCATTCAAACGAACGAATATCTGCATAAGGGCCGCCTTCGGGCGGCTTTTATGTTTGTCATTTTTCGGACTCGGCTTTTATGCAAAAGAAAACACTCCCCGGAAAATTCCGGAGAGTGTTTTCTTGAAGGAAGACTATCGGCGTCTCTTAGCTGCTTTCTTCTTTTTTGCAGGCTTGCGAGCCTTGGAAGCCTTCTTCTTTTTTGCAACCTTTTTCTTGGTTGCTTTTCTTTTCTTTGCTGCCATCGTATTGTGTCGCGGTACCGCGAACAATTATTTGATTAAATTAATCTGTTTTACTTTTGTCAGTGGAACAAAATATAAAACATTCCGACCTACTAATAATTGTGTAGCAAAAAAAAATTTTTGCACGAGCTTTGCAAAGTAGTTGTGGATAACTCAAGCGTTTATTTTTTTGCAAAAAAACTTTTTGAAAAATGTTTTTGCAATTTTTATTTTGTTTTTGCAGGCAATGCGTGTCTCCAAACTTTTTATAAAATTGTTTTCCAAACAAAGATGGGAAAATATCGGGCGTCTTGAATGTTGTGATCGGGCAAGGCCGGCGAGGCGGGCTCCAAACGAATATCTTTATTTGTGAGTGCGTCGCCGGCCGTGTCCGCGCGCAACCTCGGCCTTGCATTTAGTATAGAAAAATAAAATCTATGGGGCAATCTCTCTTTCCGGATGGCCCTGCTTTGGGCAGGGCAAAGAGGCCTAAAATCTGCTATACTGCCCACCACTTATGTCGTTTTTGAAGGCTATTTTTGGGGACGAGAGCGAAAAGGCTATAAAGCGCCTGAAGCCTCGCGTAGAGGAGATAAATGCTCTGGAGGAAGGGTTTGCCGCTCTTTCCGATGAGGCCCTGAAGGGGAAGACTTTGGAGTTTAAGGAGCGCCTGGCGCAGGGCGCGAGCATGAGTGATATTTTGCCGGAGGCTTTTTCTGCCGTGCGGGAAGCGGCGCGCCGCACTCTTAAGCAGAGGCACTTTGATGTGCAGCTTTTGGGAGGAATGGTAATGCACACGGGCGGTATCGCCGAGATGCGCACAGGAGAAGGAAAGACGCTGGTTGCAACCTTGCCCGCTTATCTCAATGCGCTGTCGGGCAATGGCGTGCATGTTGTGACGGTCAACGACTACCTGGCAAGCAGAGATGCGGTGTGGATGGGACAGATATATTCTGCTTTGGGACTTACGGTGGGAGTCCTGAACAGTCAGGCTTCTTATATATATGATCCGGAACCTGTGGCGGCGGGAGAGAGCGTGGAAGATGAAGACAAAGAGCGCGACACAAAAGGAGGCTTTCATGTGGTGCATGAGTTTTTGCGCCCGGCTTCGCGCGAGGAAGCCTACAGGGCGGATATTACTTACGGCACAAACAGCGAATTCGGCTTTGATTATCTGCGCGACAACCTGGAGTACGACCAGTCGCGCCTGCGCCAGCGCGGACATGCTTTTGCCATTGTGGACGAGATAGACTCTATCCTTATAGATGAGGCCAGAACCCCGCTCATAATATCCGCTCCGGTGGGGGATTCGGAAAATCTCTATGCCGTCTTTTCCGGCATCGCTTCGCGGCTCAAAGAAGGCGATGATTACAGCGTGGACGAAAAGCTCAAGGCTATTACTTTGCTTGATGGCGGTATCGCCAAGGCAGAGAGCGCTCTCGGGGTAGACAATATATATACGGAAAAAGGCATCAAATACGTGCACCATCTGGAGACTGCCGTTAAGGCCAAGGCTTTGTATAAGAGAGACAAGGCTTATGTGGTCAAAGACGGGCAGGTCATAATAGTGGATGAGTTTACCGGACGCCTTCAGCCCGGCAGGAGATGGTCCGAGGGCTTGCACCAGGCGGTTGAAGCCAAGGAGGGTGTGCGCGTGCAGGAGGAATCCCGCACCTATGCTTCCATCACCTACCAAAATTATTTTCGCATGTACGAAAAACTGTCCGGTATGACGGGCACCGCCGCTACTTCGGCGGAGGAGTTTGCCAAAGTGTACGGACTTGAGACAGTTTCCATACCGCCAAACAAGCCGCCGTTGAGAAACGACAAGAACGATCTCATATTCCAGACGGAAGCGGGGAAGTTCAAAGCCCTTGCCCGCCGTGTTAAAGAGCTAAATGATAAAGGCACGCCGGTTCTTATCGGTACGGCATCAATTGAGAAAAACGAACTTCTCTCGGCGCACCTCAAGGCTCAGGGTGTGAAGCACGAAGTATTGAATGCCAAGAATCACGAGAGGGAAGGAGAGATAATCGCCCAGGCAGGCCGCAAGGGGGCGGTAACCATTGCCACCAACATGGCGGGCCGCGGCGTTGACATAAAGCTTGGCGGCAACCCGAATACGCCGGAGACTTATGAGGAGATAAAATCCTTGGGCGGATTGTGTGTCATTGGTACCGAGAGGCACGAGGCAAGGCGCATAGACAACCAGCTTCGCGGCCGCTCCGGCAGGCAGGGTGATCCCGGAGAGACGCAGTTTTTTGTTTCTCTGGGAGATGACCTAATGCGGGTTTTTGCTTCCGATTCGGTAAAAAATATGATGGGCAGGCTTGGCATTGCCGAAGACGAGCCCATAGAAAACCGCTTCATTACCTCTTCTCTTGAAAAAGCCCAGGAGAGGATAGAAGGAATGCACTTTGATGCCCGCAAGCATGTTTTGGAATTTGATAATGTGCTTAACTTTCAGAGAAAGACAATATACGAGAGGCGCCGCCGCATGCTGCTTGGAAGCAAAGAAGACGTGCGCGGCTACCTCAATGAAATCGCCCAGGGCGACGAAGAAATCGCGGCTGTCATATCCAAAAAAGAGAAGGAGCTCGGGGACGCTTTTTTTGCCGCTGTCAGGCAGATTGTTTTGCAGACCATAGACCTGTTTTGGGTTGAACATTTGGAAACCATGGAGTATGCGCGCGGATCGGTGAACCTTCGCGCTTACGGCCAGAGGGAGCCGCTGGTTGAATACAAGAGAGAAGGCCTGAGGCTTTTCAAGGAAATGGAAGCTTCCATACAGGAGAGAATACTTTCTCTCATTCCAAACATAGCTATTGAGCAGAGGAGGGAAGGGCAGGCAAAGCCCGCGTCTATCATAGCCAATCTGGCAAGTTATAAAGATATTGGCCGCAATGATCCTTGCCCTTGCGGCGCGGTAAATCCGGAAACCGGCAAGCCTTATAAATACAAGCAGTGCGGTCTTATAAACGCCCCTCACCACAAGGGCTAGGGCGAAAGGAGGGCGGTTGTTGAACCCTATTTGGTGCGGGTGTATACTGCTTTTCGGCAGTGCGCAGTTCCTTTTCATCCTTCAACCCCACCCCGCAATGACCGTTTGCATCCCGCCAGTGAGTTACCGGAAGGTGCCCCGGGCAGGCCGAAGCGTCCGCAGTGACAGGGTCCCCAAGGCCGCTTCACAGCAGCGTACCAAAAGCAATGGCCGGAGGTTTGAGAGGGCCGTTTTCGGCTTCTCTCGCTACCAGCTTGGCCAGCGGTACGTCAAGTGGGTCAACGCCGGCAGGCCCAGAGTTCGGGGAAGCACCAGGGCGCAGCTTGCCTGGCTCGCCCGCAACCAGCCCAGCCACTACAACCCGTTCGCCCCGACCCCCGGCTTTGCGGCGAGCCGCCTGCAGAGGAGGCTTGCCAAGTCCCTGGGCGTGGCGTGCGATACCGTGGCCGTTTTCGTTGCCATGGGAACCTATCTGGACTATGCGTCCGGATGGGACATCGTCGTAGTGCAGTACAAGAGCGGCGAGCCGTATGCCATGGCCACCATCGACCTCACCGTGCGCGAGGAAAAGCCCTATCGGGCGGATTTCCTCCTCACCCGCAGTCTGTGCGATGAGGAAGTGGCTTTCCGTGATTTCGCGGTTTCCGTGGCGGCGTTTCTCCGCCGCGATGGCAGGATCAGTTGAGGGATTTTTAAGAACAGCCCCGCACGCGAGCAAGCGTTGCGGGGCTGTTGTACTATATGGGTATGATAGATACGGCTTTTATATTTTTGGAATCCCTGATAGTGCGCTTCGGCTCGCTTGGTATTTTTCTTGCTTCCATAATAGAAGAAGTGATAGCTCCCATCCCTTCGGCCGGAGTCATGCTTCTTGCCGGTTCGGCGCTTCTCTCCGAGGGCTTTCATCCTTTTTTTGATCTGCTATTGAGGGTAGCTGTTCCCATTGCTTTGGGTATTGCCGTGGGGTCTCTGGCGGTTTTCTTTCTTTCCAGAAAATTCGGAGACGCTTTCATTCGCCGCTTCGGGCCTTTTCTTGGCATATCAATGTCCGACCTGGAAAAGATGCGGGGGATGCTTAGCCGCGGTATCGGCGATGAGATAGCCTTGGTGGTGTTGAGATTTGTGCCCTTCGTACCAAGCGTGGTGATAGCCGCTTTTTTTGGGCTTGTTCGCATGCCCACCCTGAGATATCTCATCCTTTCTTTTTTGGGCTCTTTGGTCAGGGCTTGTTTTTTGGTGTACGTCGGGTTTATGGCAGGAGAACTTTACAACACGTATGCCGGGGCCATTGCCCGCGTTGAGAACACGGTTTTTGCCATAATGATTATTACGGCGTCCGTCTTTCTCGTCTGGCGCATCCTGAAGTATCGCGGGAGGAGCGTGTTATAATGTGTTTCCGGATTATTCTATGAGCAAGACAAAGTTTCAGATTGCTTTTTTTATCTCCCTTGCCGTGGGCGTTCTTGTTTTGAATACTTTTATATTCTTTCCGTATCTGTCTGTTCTTTTTGTGGCTCTGGTTTTGGCGGTGGTGTTTGAGCCCATGCACGAGTATTTTGCCGCAAGCCTCAAGGGTCGGCGCACGCTTTCTTCTTTGGTGTCCGTGCTTATCATTTTGTTTTTTGTGCTGATGCCACTGGCGGGTCTTGCCCTTGTTCTCGTGGCCGAATCGGCAGACATTTACGGTTTTCTTGCCAACCGCAATATTACCGTGGATGGCATAACCTCTTTTTTGTCATCCCTTTTGCCTGAAGGCGTGGCATTGCCGAGCATAGATTTGGCCGCCTACGGCGGCGCCATATCCGGCTGGGTGGTGCGCAGTTTCTCGGGTATTCTTAGCGGCTTTGCTTCGCTTCTTCTGGGTACTTTGCTGGTGGTGCTCGCCTTGTTTTATTTTTTCAGGGACGGCAAGCGTTTTCTTGCAGGTCTGGTGGAGCTTAGCCCTCTCGGGTCCCAACACAACGCGACCATAGTTGAATCCATCAAAAGAGCCGTGTCTTCGGTGGTGCGGGGCAACCTGGTGGTTGCCATGATCCAGGGTATTATGTCCGGAGTGGGTTATTTGATTTTTGGCGTGCCTTCGCCGGTGTTGCTCGGTTTTTTTGCCGCCCTCTCGGCCCTCATTCCGTTTATAGGCACTTCTGTCGTTTCGGGTCTTGCTGCTCTCTATCTGCTTCTTTCGGGTTCGCCCGCCGCCGCTTTGGGCCTTGTCCTTTGGAGCGTCATTGCCGTGGGCCTTGTTGATAATCTTGTTGCACCCATTCTTATCAACAGGGGCGTTAAGATACATCCGTTCCTTATATTGCTGTCGGTTCTGGGCGGACTTTCTCTGTACGGGCCGGTGGGTTTTATTGCAGGTCCGGTATCCCTGGCCCTGCTTTTTGCCATGAAAGATATTTACAAGGAGTTCGCTTCTTCCAATGGAAATAAATGAAAGAGGAAAACAAAAAAATCATAGTAACGCATGACTCCAGTTTTCATACCGATGACACTTTTGCGGTGGCGGTGCTCCTTATGATGTATCCGCAGGCCGAGGTGATGCGGAGCCGCGACCCGGAAGCGGCCAAGAGGGCCGATTTTGTAGTGGATGTGGGGTTGGAGCATGATCCTGTAAGAGGCCTGTTTGATCACCACCAGCCTGGCGGTGCAGGCGAGAGGCCGAACGGCATTCCTTATGCTTCTTTCGGCCTGGTTTGGAAAGAGTTCGGGGCGAATCTTGCTGGAGGGAAGAGGGAGGCCGAGGTGGTGGACAGAAGACTTGCTCAGCCCATTGATGCCCACGACAACGGACTGGCTATTGCTGAATATAATTTTGAAAATATACGCGAATATACTATTGGCGACTTTTTGTATTCTTTTTTGGCCGCGGGCGCGCAGAAACCGGATGAGCTATACGAGGTGTTTATGCATAATGTCGGTCTTGCGAAGGGTTTGCTTGAACGCGAAATAATCAATGCCAAGGACTATGTGCAGGGTGTGGAGATAATAAAAAAATGCTACGACCAGAGCGATGACAAGCGCATCATTGAAATACCCGGTGAAGGATTGCCGTGGCAGGATGTCTTTGCCAAACTGCCGGAGCCGCTTTTTGTTGTCTATCCTCGCAGGGACGGTATGTGGGGTATAAGGGCGATGCCTGATAAGACGAAGCCGTACGGGTTTAACAGGAAAGACCTGCCTTCGGCATGGGGAGGCCGGGCAGGGGAAGAACTCGCAAATATAACGGGAGTCAAGGATGCCAAATTCGCCCACAGGGCCCTTTTCATGGCCGCCGCCTTGAGCAAGGAGGGTGCTTTGGAGCTTGCCCGCATCGCTCTCAAGGACTAAGCGGGAAGCGGGAAAGTAATCCTCTTGTGTGATAGAGTGGTGGGGCTAAAACCATGTTGGTAGACGAAATAACAATACGTGCCAAAGCCGGCCGCGGCGGGAACGGCATCGTGGCCTGGAAACACGAAAAGGGCAAGGAGTTTATGGGCCCGGGCGGCGGTGATGGCGGCAGGGGCGGCAATGTCTATGTCGAGGGTGTTTCCGATATAGGAATTCTCGCCAAATACCGCAATGTCAAAGAGATAGCGGCCGGAGACGGCGAATCGGGGCAGAACTTTTCTCGTACCGGAAAATCTGGCGAAGATGCCGTTTTTTTGGTGCCTGTGGGCGCTGTTATTACCAACCTTTCTACGGGTGAGAGAAAGGAGATTATTACGGCGGGAGAGAAGGTGCTGGTTCTATCAGGAGGGGAAGGCGGCTTGGGCAACGAGCGCTTCAAGAGTTCCAGAAATACCAGCCCGAAGCAATCTACTCCGGGCCTGGATGGCGAAGAAGCGGATATTTCCATTGAGCTTTTGATGATAGCCGATGTGGGACTGGTTGGCCTGCCAAATGCTGGCAAATCAAGCATTTTGAATGCCCTGACCAAATCGGCCGCCAAAATAGGCAATTATCCATTTACCACCCTGGAGCCAAACCTGGGTGCCTATCACGGTCTTATCATTGCCGACATTCCGGGTCTTATAGAAGGCGCTTCGGGGGGCAAGGGTTTGGGAGACAAGTTTTTAAGGCACATCAAGCGTACTCGTCTTTTGGTGTATTGTGTTTCCTCGGAGCTTCCTGATCCGGTGAAGGGTTTTGAGGTGGTAAAAAACGAGCTTTTGACCTACGACAAGGCTCTTCTTGATAGGCCCTTTATCATTGCTCTTACCAAAACCGACCTGCTGTCTTCACCTGAAGATATAAAAAGTCTGGTTGCCGGCCTGTCTAGCCTTGGCAAAGTAGTGCCGGTTTCCATCTTGGACGAACCTTCTCTGAAAGCTCTGGGCGATGCCATAACCTCTGCTGCAAGGAATGGGGATTTGGCCGAATAGCATTTGGGCTTATGTTTGATATAATAAGGGGGATATTATGAAGTTTTATCCGCGCATAGGCTTGGAGATTCACGCGGAACTAACCACTCGCACAAAGTGTTTTTGCGACTGCAAAAACGATCCGGACGAAGTTCGTCCGAATATTAATATATGCCCCGTGTGCATGGGCTATCCCGGTACGCTCCCTGTGCCAAACAAGCAGGCGGTAAAGCATGTGCTTACTCTGGGAGTTGCTATAGACGGCAAACTGGCCGATTTTACCGAGTTTGACCGCAAGCACTACTTTTATCCGGACATTCCAAAAGGCTACCAGATAAGCCAGTACAAATATCCTCTTGTATCGGGAGGCTCTCTTTCCGGCGTTCCTATAACGCGCGTGCATCTGGAAGAAGATACTGCGCGCTCCCAGCACCAGAGCGACGGATCAAGCCTTATAGATTTCAACCGTTCTGGCGTGCCTCTGATGGAGCTTGTTACTGAACCCACCATTGTCTCGGGCGAAGAGGCCTCTGCCTTCGGCAAAGAGTTTCAGTTGCTTATTCAGACCTTGAAGATTGGCTACGCAAACCTGGAAAAAGGGGAGATGAGGGTGGAGGCCAACATTTCGGTTTCCGACAAAGAAGACGGTTTTGGTACCAAGGTGGAAATAAAGAACCTCAATTCCTTCCGCGCCGTTGAGAAAGCTATAGACTATGAGATAGAGCGCCAGAGCAAATTGCTTGAAGCCGGAGAGAAGGTGTCGCAGGAGACGCGCGGCTGGGACGACAAGAAGGGAGTCACTTTTTCGCAAAGGAGCAAAGAGGACTCGCATGACTACCGTTACTTCCCGGATCCGGATATTCCAAAACTGAAGCTTAGCGAAATGGGGGAGTTCTCAAGAGAAGCCATCCTTTCCTCTCTGCCGGAATTGCCGTCCGCCAAGAGAGAGCGTCTGGCCTCTCTTGGGTTAAAGTCCGCCGATGCCGAGGTGTTGGTGCGCGACCGGAATCTGCTTTCATACTTTGACGAATTCGCCGGCATCGCCATGGGGGACAGGGAGCTTGTCCTGCTCGGTGTCAATTATCTTCTCACCGACATATTGCCCTTGAGAGAAAGCAATCCTGGTTGGCAGGACAACATGACACCCGCAGTTCTCCGCTCTCTCGTAGCTCTTATAAAAGAAGGAGTCCTGTCATCAAGGGGTGCAAAAAATGTAATATCAATAATTGTTGAACACGGTGGAGATCCTGCCGATGTCGCAAAGAGGGAAGGTTTGATACAGCAGTCGGACGATTCGTTTACCGAAGAGTTGGTTTCAAAAATAATAAAATCTTTCCCGGAAGCGGTTGAAGAGTATAAATCCGGCAAGACAGCCTCTCTGCAATTTTTGATAGGCCAGGCAATGAAGGAGAGCAAGGGGAGCGGCAACCCCGCCAAGCTCAGGGAGTTTTTCGTTAAAGCTCTGTAAAAGTAAACCCCCGTTCTACGCGGGGGTTTACTTTTGGTTACTCAATCTTCGCTTCTTACCATCAGTTTTCTTATCTTTTTTCGGGCGTTGGATTTGGCTTCTCCTCCCAGTTCTATGTCGTCAAGAATCCTCTGCAAATCTGTCAAGCGATAAACACGGTAGTTATTCATGGGGTGGCGCATGGCCGGAAACTTGCCGGACTTGTCCCAATTCCTCAAAGTCAGGGGAGAAACTCCCAAAAGAGTGGATGCTTGCTTGATTGTTATATATTGCGACATAGGCCTAATAACTACTATAAACCTTAATAAACCTGTACCAGTAATTATAATGGAATATAAAGGTTTGCATATCTTCTTATCCACATTCTTTTTGTTCAATAAAAGTTAGCCGATATATTTTTGCACGTCTTATTTTTGAACCGAGATCGGGCTCTTTATTTGAGCCTGATAAATAGCCCTAATTTAAGGCCTGCTTTATCCACATGCTTACGGATATTTAAAGTGCCCTCCCGATATAATTTTTGTCGTGAACAACGATCTTTTCTTTGACGGAAAAAAGTACATCTCGTCCAAACGAGTCAGCGAAATAACTGGCTACACTTCGGACTATATTGGCGAGCTATGCCGAGATGGCCGTCTTGATTGCCGCATGGTTGGACGTGCATGGTTTGTGACTGTTGAGTCGGTCAAGGGGCATCAGTCTTCTGCCGTCATAGCGCCCGATACGCAGAAAGGCAATTCTGCGGTATCGAAGACGGCTCTCCCTTCGTCCGCAATTCTCACTGATGAAGTCTTTTCCCGGGCGGTAGTGGAGCCTTCCTTGCCGCGCGCCAGAGCTTTGCGCGACGCCCCTTCTTCTCCCGCGAGCACTTCCAAAGGCGAATTTTTCTTTGACGGCAAAAGATACGTTTCCTCCAAGCGTGCAAGCCGTCTGACCGGCTATGCCAGGGACTATATTGGCGAGCTATGCCGAGATGGCCGTCTTGATTGCCGCATGGTTGGACGTGCATGGTTTGTGACTGTTGAGTCTATAAAAAGCCACCAGAAGAGCAGCTTGGCAAAAACACCGGTATCTTCTGCGAGTGTTACCACAAGTTCCGTTGTGCCGGTATCTTCTGTTGCTCCCGTTGCGCCAAAGAGTGTTATCACTCCGGCCAAAGCGCAGGTCTCTTCTTCACCCGCAAAAGTTTTCCCACTGCCGGTACTCAACAAAAAAACTTCCGGTTCAGACCAGCCATCCCCGGTGTTTTTGCCGTCAGTGCCTTCTCCGTACACGTCTTCTTTTCGCAAGAGGGCGGTGGCGGTGCTTGCCGTACTGGTGCTTCTTCTGGGCTCTTACGGAGGCGTGAAGCTGTTCAGGCTTGATCCCGGAGCTTCTCCCGTAGTCAGGACCGAATCGCGTAATTTTGCCGTGGACTGGTACCGCTTCATTCAGGGTACCTTCATAGGCATAGGCAAGTTCTTTGCCGAGAGATCCGGCACCGAGCGGTTTGCCATAAGCGAGCCTGTTTATACCGACAGGAGGCCCATATCGGAAGGATTGGTGGTGATGCCGGATACGCAGGATGGTCGGGAACAGATAGACAGGATTAGAAATGTTTTTTCGGATCAGGTTTCAGTGGCCGAAAACGAAGACGGTATAAGCGGCGTTATCACTCCTGTGTTCAGAAAAGTGGCGGGCGATGACTACCTATACGTCATAGTGCCGGTAAACGAATAAATGCCATGAAAAAAATCATTACTCTCATCTTCATAGCGTTTATTGTGCCCGTTGCTTATGCGGAGTCTGCGGATTTTGTAGTCGGTCCGGCCAAATCAGAGCTCGTCGTGCTTCCCGGGGAAAGCCGCGCATTTGAGTTGGTGCTTGCAAACCGTCTGGGCAGAGATTCCTCCTTCGCGGTATCGGTGTCTCCTGTTTCTCCGGGGCTCTCCGGCAACGTGGTAGCACTTTCAAAGAATGACGATTTTCTCTATGATGCTTCTCCGTTTATCTCACTTCCGGAAACAATATTTGTGGAAAACGGCGAGGCCGCTCCTTTGCGATTTGTTGTGTCTGTGCCGGAAGGTACATTGCCCGGCAGTTACTATGCCGCGATACTCTCGCGTGATTCCGGTACCGGCGCCGTGAGCGCATCCACAGAAATAGGCGCACTGGTGTTTGTCAGGGTGCCTGGTGAAGCTGTGCAGTCCGGCCTTTTGTCTGATTTTTCTTTGTCCGGCCGCCGATCCTTGTCTGTTGCCGGAGACGTGCAGTTTGACGTTGCTTATCGCAACGAAGGAAATGTTCATGTTAATCCCTACGGCATCATAGTTATAAAAAACATGTTCGGCCGCGAGGTGGTAGCTGTTCCCATAGAGCCCTGGTTTGTCTTTGGCGAGAGCGAAAGAGTAATAACAGCTCATGCAGATATGAGCAGTGCCTTTGGCATATACTCAGCCAATCTTTTTCTCAATCGCGGATACGAGGACGTAATTGACGAATCAAGAGTGTCTTTCGTGCTCGTGCCCGCCTGGTTCATTGCTTTGCTTGCGGTGTTCGCCGTATTTGCGTTGTCCGTGTTTTCTTCCTCGCGCTTGCGCGCGCCAAAGGTCGCGGCGGTCATCGTCTTATGTTCTCTGGGGCTTGGAGTTTCCGCCCAAGTGATGCAAAGCGGCGCCTATCGTCTGGACTCGGACTCCGTAAACTTCGGCGGAGGTTTCTCCCAGTCCGCAAGCTATAACCAGGAGAGCACTATGGGCGAGATAGCCACTGGATATTCCGGCTCCTCAGGCTACAACCTGCATGCCGGCTATCAGCAAATGAGCGACGTGTTTATCTCCATATCGCCAGCCACGGATATTGTACTTTCTCCGGACCTCGGTTCCACTTCCGAAGGGCTTTCCGATGGCGCTACTTCGGTTGTGGTTACCACGGACAGTCCCGCCGGGTACGAGATGTTTGTAAGCGCGTCCACGGCACCGGCGCTCTCTTCCGCAGATGATTCTTTTGCCGATTATCCGCCTGCGCTTTCGATTCCCGATCTTGTATTCAATAACGCCCCGGCGCAATCCCGCTTCGCATTTTCTCCGTTTGGTTCCGATGTCGTTCAGCGCTTTCTCAATGACGGAGCGGTGTGCGATGCGGGCGCTCTTTCTGCCCTGGATGAGTGCTGGGACGGACTCGCCGTTGCGCCCGCCCTCATAGCCAAGTCGCTTTTGCCAAACAACCCCCTGGGCGAAGCGACCACTTTATCTTTTCGCGCCGGTATCGGTGCGGGGAAAGTGCAGACGCCGGGACTTTATGAGGCGGAAGTAGTGCTTACGGCTATTGCCCTGTAAAAAAACATGAAGCAAATAACCAAAAAAATCTTCATAACTCTTTTTGCCCTTCTCCTGGTATTCCCGATGCCTATTTTTGCGGAGACTGAAAACTTCCGTGTTTTCCTAACAGTTTTTGATGATGCGCCCGTGCCGCCAACTCCGCCGCCTCCTCCGGGCGGTGGCGGCGGAGGCACGCAGTTTCCGCTTGTCTTTGATGTTTCTGTGGCGCCTTATCACGACAGGGCTTTTGTAACCTGGAAGACCACTATTCCCGCGGTGTCTTCTCTTTCTTTTGGCCTTACGAACGGCCTGGAAATTGGCACGGTATCGGGCGGTAATGATTTTGTGACGGAGCATTTTGCCTGGGTAGAGAATCTTTCACCGGAAACGCTCTACTACTTTGAAATAAGTGCCCTCTCCATTGCCAACGCTCCGGCCCGAAGCGGCATCATGAATTTTCGCACCCTATCCGCTCCGGGCGTGCCGAATGTTTTGAGCTTTACGGCAAGGGCAAGAGAGAGCGACATACTTCTTGAATGGATATTGAGCGCAGAGGCCCGCGGAAATACGGTGAGAATCGTAAGGTCGGAAGACTCGTATCCCGCTTCTCCCAACGAAGGCCATCTTGTATTTGAGGGGGTTGGCGTGAGTGTCATAGATGAAGAAGTGGAGGCGGGTGTGCGCTACTTCTACTCTCTCTTTGTCAGGGACGAGAGCGGAGCCTTCTCTTCAGGTGCGGTGGCAAATGCGCGCATACCTTTGCTCGGCGAGCCGGCCGATGTGCCCGTTGATCCCTTTGATCTGCTGTCGCGCGCTCCGTATGTTGATCCGCGTATAGAGTCTCTCACCCTTGCGGACTTTATCGTGGTACAGCCCGGCCGTCCGGAGCACGCTCTTTCCGACAGGGTTTTTATAGAAGGAAGTATTAACACCACTATTTACCTTCCGTATGACCGTGTACCGGAAATACTCAAGACTATTACGGTTACTTTGATGGATCCGGACGACAGCACAAACATCTTCTCTTTCCTCCTGCGGGCAAACGAAGACAACAGCCGCTACAGCGCAACCATAGGCCCTTTGGGCAAGTCCGGAGAATACAAGGTGTCCATTGCGATAGTGGATTACCAAAACCAGGGCTTGAAGCAGGTTACGGGGAGCCTGCTTGCAGTGGTCTCGCGCGGTCTGCCGGAGGGCATCTTTTCCGGACGCGGATCCGTGTTTGTGATCGTGTTTCCCTGGCTTCTTGCGGTGCTTTTTGCTCTCTCCGCTTCTTATTTCCTGGTTCACAGGATTAGGTATTCCGGCAGGAGAGATGCGGCCTTGCCATTTATCACATCATGATTAACTTCAAGAAAATCACAGCCGGTTTCCTGCTCTTTGTCATGCTGGTGACGATGGTTCCTCTTGATGGTTTTTCTCTACGAGTCGCAAGCGCCGCTTTCAATCCGCAGATAAACTATCAGGGCAAACTCACAGACTCCTTCAACGTTACCGTGCCCGACGGCACCTACCACATGCGTTTCGCTCTTTATACGAGCGAAACGGGAGGTGCGCCCATTTGGCAGGAGGATCGCTCCACTGCACCCGGAGACAGGGTGCAGGTTATAAACGGATTGTTTTCCGCAATGCTCGGCTCGTCAACGCCTCTTCTCGGAGTTGATTTTGATCAGGTGCTATACCTCGGAGTGGAAATCGGCGGTGACGGACCGGGGCCGGTCTGGGACGGAGAGATGTCGCCAAGAAAGATTCTCGGCGCGGTGCCGGCCGCTTTTGTAGCGCATACCTTGTCCGGACTTACTGCCGGAAGCTTCGTGCGCACCGATGCCACTTCAACCATCTCCGTGTCCGATGCGGATACGGTGCTAACCATCAATCAGGATGGCGCAGGAAATATTCTTGAGCTTCAATCTTCCGGTACTCCCAGAGTTACCATCACCAATGCCGGAGAAATTATTGCCGAGAGATTTACTGCCACCTCAACCACTCTTGATTCTTCTTTCCAGGGCCTCACCTTCACCAACGCCACCGGCACCAACTCAACTACCACCAACGCCTTCG
>CAZKKF010000011.1:0-19773 GCA_964553285.1 uncultured Candidatus Saccharibacteria bacterium
CGGCAGTCGCCGCGCCCTCCTTATGAATATGAAAGAGGAGCGCGGCGACTGCCGAGCTTTGCTATAACAGAGCCTGTCATATCTGCCGGCACATCCACCACCACTTCTTCAAAAGGTTCCATTTTCACGCCGTTTTCCTCGCGGATGATTACGTTTGGCTGGGACACCTGAAGTTCAAAACCTTCGCGGCGCATTGTCTCAAGCAGAATGGCGATATGAAGCTCGCCGCGGCCAAAGACCGTCAGCCCCTGATCGGAGCCGAAGTCTACCTTGAGTCCCACGTTGACTTCAAGCTCGCGCTCCAGGCGCTCGCGTATCTGGCGGCCTGTCACAAACTTGCCTTCGCGTCCGGCAAAAGGAGCGTCATTCACCAAAAGGTTTAGTGAGATAGTAGGCTCGTCCACGGTAATGGCAGGCATGGCCGGAGTGCTCTCCTCGCCGACGATAGTCTCTCCAATGGTGATGTCTTCAATTCCGGCTATCATCACAATGTCTCCGGAAACAGCTTCCTTTGCCTCTGTTCGGGAGAGGCCTTCAAATGAGAAAATCTTTGAGATGGTGCCGGTGCGGGTTTCTGCGCCGTCTCTCTTTATCCATACTTTGGCGCCGGTCTGGAGCACTCCTTCGTACACGCGGCAGATGGCCATGCGGCCGAGGAAGTTGTCATAAGCCAGGTTGAAAGGTTGTAGGCGCGCGGGGAGAACCTCGGTCTTGTTTGCCGGAGGCACGAGCTCAAGTATTGCATCCAAAAGAGGGGAGAGATCTTTTCTCTCGTCATCGGGCTTTTTCATTGCCACTCCTTCGCGGCCTATGGCGTATATGGTGTGGAAGTTGCACTGCTCGTCGCTTGCGCCAAGCTCCATGAAAAGCTCAAGCACCATTTCTTCCGCCTGCGCGGGATCTGCGGCGGGTTTGTCTATTTTGTTTATGACAACTATTGGAGTGAGTCCAAGCTCCAGGGATTTTTTGAGCACAAAGCGGGTCTGGGGCATGGGGCCTTCCTGGGCGTCTACCACCAAAAGCACTGTGTCCACCGAGCGAAGCACCCGCTCCACTTCCGAGCCGAAGTCGGAGTGGCCGGGGGTATCCACGATGTTTATCTTGGTGTCTTTGTAGCGCACCGAGGCGTTTTTGGAATATATGGTAATGCCGCGTTCCTGCTCAAGCGTATTTGAGTCCATGGTGGTGCCCTCGGATACCGCTCCTGCCTGGCGCAAAATAGCGTCGGTAAGGGTGGTCTTGCCGTGGTCCACGTGGGCTATGATTGCTATGTTTCGTATTTCCATAAAAACGGCGCGGGCCGACCCCGCGTCTGACCGGTCTATTCAACCAGAAAAAGGCTTTGAAGTCAAAGAGAAAATGATTTTCCACTCCGCGGGGCGGATGTCTCCGCTATGATTTGTGCTAGGATTTACATACAGTTATGAAAAGTAGCACCGTTGATCTGAGGCATCTGCCGCCGGAAGCCATTGAGGGTTTTGCAGTTGTGCTTTTTTGGGGAGCGCTTGCTCTCGCCCTGCTGGTGTCCGCCGTGCTTCTTTTCCACTGGAGAAAATACGGTTTGAGCGCCCGCATGTTTTTGGTGGGGGAGATGGTGTACATCATCGGTGCGGTACTGCTCATCGCTGTCGCCCTTATCGCCATGCAGGGTTTTTAAAACAATCATGCCAAAGATACTAAGACTCGATGAAGACGAACATATAATCATGGAAGTGCGCAGGCACTGGTTTGTGATTTTTGCCCAGGGAGCAACCACGTTTTTTATAGCCCTGGCCCCTCTCGTGGTGCTTGCTTTGCTTAAAATCTTCATACCGATAGAAGTTTTGTGGCCGGTCTCCGAAGGGGCGGTAGAGATTTTTGCCTATGCCCTGTGGCTTCTCGCCTTATGGATAGTCTTTTTCGTACAGTGGAGCAACTACTATCTGGACGTGTGGGTGATAACCAACAAGCGCCTTATCTCCGTGGATCAGGAAGATGTGTTTCATCGTACCGTATCAAACCTGCGCTTTGAGCGCATACAGGATATCAAGGTTACCGTGCGCGGACTGATACAGACTTTTTTGGGTTTCGGCGACATAAGAGTGCAGACCGCAGGCGAAGACGGCAGGACTTTTTTCATGGCAAACATCAACAATCCCGACGAAGTGAAGAAGGTGGTGTTTGACATGCACTCCCGCGGCAACGGAGCGCTCCGCCCGAGGGATGATGATGGCCACGGCACCTAGCCTTTATCTTGCTCCTCTTCGTTTGCAAGTACCCAGCCTGTGATTCTCTCGCTGTCATCGAGCCATTCGTCCGGCACAAAGTAGTAGGGAAGAGAGACGGACGATGATTTTTTGTCGTACACAAAACGCTCCGCTCCCTCTTTTATAATTTTCTCGCCAAGTTTTTCGGACAGTTTTATGGCGAGCCTATCATCGCTTAAAATTGCGAAAATGCGGCCGTCTTTGTAGACGCCGTATCCGCCAAACATTTTTTTGACTGTTATTTGCCCGAGAGGGGAGAAAATGTCGGCGATAAAGTCCGAAAAGCCATTTTTATCCATTCACTGTATATTATCACCATGGAGAAAAATGTATTGCCCGAAGGGGTGCTTCTAATAGACAAGCCCGGAGGCATTACTTCCTATGATGTTATAAGGGTGCTCAAGAAGCGCTTTCCCGGAGAGAAAATCGGGCACGCGGGAACTCTGGACCCAATGGCCACGGGACTTTTGGTGATAGGCTTGGGCCGCGCAACAAAACTATTGTCCGGCTTTTTGAAAAAAGACAAAGAATACCTTGCCGAGATAGAGCTTGGCATCGCTACGGACACGGGAGACAAAGACGGTAAGGTGGTGGCAGAGTCTCCTGTGCCGGAGTTATCGGAGGGTGATATAGAAAAAGCTGTAAAGAGCCTTGAGGGAGAGATTGATCTCGTCGTACCTGCCTACTCTGCAATAAAGAAAAACGGCAAACCGCTCTATGAATATGCAAGGAAGGGGATTGCGGTGGATGCTCCGGTTAAAACAATGAAAGTGATTGAGGTGCGCTATCTTTTGCGCGAGGGCAATGTGCTCAAAGTGTCTTTCTTTGTATCAAGCGGCACATATATTCGCGCTCTGGCCGAGGAGCTTGGACGAAGGCTTGGCACGGCGGCGACGCTCTCTGCTTTGAGGAGGACGAAGGTGGGGGACTCGACTGTGGAGGAAGCGGAAAAGATATAAATGTTTGAAGCCCCGCACGCGTGTGTTTTGCGTGCGGGGCTTTTTTAAGGGTTGCGGGGCTTGCGCTTGGACTCGGCCATGTGGAAGGCCAGGTCCTCCAGGTCGCCCCTGGAGATGTCGCGCTTCCCGTCCATAAGGCGGTTGTGGACGACGCGCACCGAGATGCCCCCCAGCGTGCAGGAGACCAGCTCGATGTCTCCTTCTTTCGCGAAGGTTTGCTTGTCGTCAGCCCCCGTCCTCTTTCTTATTCCGACCACCAGCGGGCTCGTCTGCATACGGCCTCCTAATAGGTTGGATACTTCTCCTCTAATTATACTACAAAGCAAATTGTAAGTCAATCATATTGTGGATATCGCCGTTTTGCAGCTTTACAGAGCCTTATTATTTGCTTTTATGGTTTGCCGTTTGTACAATACGGCTATGTCAGAAAATATGAACATGTCCATGAATGAAAAAAATAAAAAGCCCATGTGGCTTTGGGTTTTGGCGGTAGTAGTGATTGTTATGATCGTGTTGCTGGTTGTCGGCAGCGGAAAGAAAGATGTGAAGGCTCCGCATGAGCTAGAAACTGTTGGTGATCCCGTGGTGTCTTTGAGCGCACTGGGAGAAGGAGCTGTTGCGGTGTCTTCTGTTTTGGGCAATGCAAATATTCTGGTGCCGGAAACTTCGGTGAGAACTGTTTTGTCTGATGGCGCGGCGGATTTTGTATCCGGCGAGACGAGAGGTGCGGTGATTCTTGGAGAAGTTTTTGCCGCGCAGAGAGCGAGTGACGGCAAATATGATTTGTTTGCAATCGCCGGAGTAAATTACGGCGGTTCCGGCACTTTCCAGTATTTGCTTTCCTTCAGAGCGGACGAAAACGGAGTTGAGCACACCGGCTCCGCTTTGCTCGGGGACAGGGTTGCCGTGATGGGCATAGAGGTACCCGGAGAGGGAAAGAGCGATTACACCGTATCTGTGCATGGCTTTGTGCGCGATCCCTATGAGCCTCCTTATGTGGAGCCCACCATTGAGTGGACATGGGATTTCTTCATGGCCGGACACAGGCTGATAGTGGGATAGCTTTTGGCTGTCTAAATAAAATTTGTGCCAATCACAAAACCCCCGCCATGGCGGGGGTTTTGTGATGTCGCATTTTTTGATAAAGCTAAATGGCGAAGATGTCTTTGATAACCCAGATGATAAGCACCACCCATACTAGCACCGCAAGCCAGCTTGAGCGCAACACGTTGCCGTTGCGCGATGCCTCGTCTCTAAGCCAGTTCATGAGGCTTCTTGAATACGGAGCAATGGATACCATAAGGAGAAGCGCTATGAAGGCGGTTACCGCAAATATCTGCACGATGCTTACTTCCTGAAGAAGGTACTTCAACACCACTGCCGCAAGTATTAAGGATACGATGGGGCCCACAGTACGGCCCGTCAGTATGCTTACCAGGGGGTTTTTGTTGCTGTACCAGGAGCTTGGGCTTGCTATGAGCGTCAGTAATTTGATTACCGATACCAAAGCCAGGATCAGGGCGATTGTTTCTATTGGTGTCATGTTTTTTTATTTGTTATGACTGCGACTGGTTAAATTATACGCCAACAATATGTGCTTTGTGTGAAGGTATCCACATGCCCGCCGGTGATGTATAATTTTGAGCACTTAATCATTTTTATCTTTTCAAAGACTGATGAAGAAAGTTTTGGTGGGAGTCTTGGGCGCGGCTCTGCTTGCGCTCGCCGGATGGGCCGTGTTTGAGGGGGGAAGCGCGGTGCACTACGACAGCGGTTCGCTAAATATATTCAGAAACGCTCCGCGCCTCGCGGCGCCTCTTGCTTTGGTGCCGAGGGCTGTTTCTTTTGCGGATGGCACGGAGGCGGTGCTTCAGGTGGCAAAGGGTTTTGGTATTTCTGTTGCGGCGGAGGGTCTTGGTAAGGCGCGCTTTATGACCATGAGCCCGGACGGCCGCGTCTTTGTGCCCGACATGGTGGATTACAATCTTAGCCGCGAAGGAAGCATCTTCATACTTGATGATTTTGACGAAAGAGAAAAAGTTTTCCGCTCGCGCACCGCATACCTCACCGGTTTGAGGGGGCCCCACAATGTGGCTTTTTATAAAGACAAAGAAGGCAAAGATTGGATTTATATAACTCTGACAGAGCATTTGGTGCGCTATTCCTACCATGCCGGAGATCTGGCTCCCACCGAGCCTATGGAGGTGGTCTATCGTTTTCCCAACGCCCAAAGCCCTACAGCTGACAACATTGTGTGGCACCTGACGCGCACGGTGCTCTTTGTGGACGACACTATGTTTGTGTCTGTGGGAAGCGGGTGCAATTTGTGCGAGGAAGAAGAAGGGGACATGAGGGCCATGATACTTGCCATGAATCCGGACGGGACAGATGCGCGCATATATGCCGATGGAGTGAAAAATGCTGTCGGTCTTGAGTGGACGGGGGGAAGCCTTTATGCCACGGAAAACGGAGTTGATCACCTTGGGAATGATGATCCAGATGATTTGCTATACAAGATAGAGGAAGGCAGGCACTACGGATGGCCTTACTGCTTTGAGGCGGGAGGGGAGAAGTATCGCGACAACAGCCGCGCGTGGACAAGAGAGCCTGTGGACTGCTCGTCTGTACCCGTATCTTTTGCGGGTTTTGACCCTCATTCGGCTCCTCTTGGGGTAACTTACTTTGGCACAAATGCTCATGCCGCCTTGAAGGATTCTTTTCTGGTAGCCATGCAGGGTTCTTGGCAGCCGGAGGTAGGCAAGGGCTATGAGGTGTTGCGCGTGTCCAAGGAAGGCGAGATTGATGTGTTTTTGACTGGCTTTATGGACGATGCAGGAGAGAGGATAGGCCGTCCGGTGCACGTGCTTCAGAGAGACAAAAATTCTTTTTTCCTGACGGAAGATTTTTCTGGCAGGATGTATTACGTCTATGCGCTCTAAGCCTCTGCCAAAGAAATACCGCAAGTTCAAAAGGGATTTGGCGGCCAAAAAGTCGTATGCCGGTCTTGGGCTTTTTACCAATGCGCCCATTGCCCGCAAGGAGTTTATAGTTGAATACTTCGGGCCGATCATGACTGCCGTGGAGGCGGACAACAGGGGAGGCAAGTATCTTTTTGAGACGAGCAAAAACCGTTTTATATACGGAAGCTCCAGAGAAAACCTGGCGCGTTATGCCAATCACTCCTGCCGGCCAAACTGCGAGATAGAAATATTTGCCGGTCGGGTTTATATCTTCTCCAAGAGGGCCATCAAAGCGGGAGAGGAGCTTACATACGACTACGGCGAAGAATACTTTGATGAGTATATAAAACCCTTCGGTTGCAGATGTGAGAAGTGCAAAGGGAAATAGCAACGAAAACAGTGCTGTTTTAATGGTCTGGCCAACAGAAATGCCCGCGCAAAAATATCTTGCGCGGGCATTCTACACTTAGAGGTTCTTGAGTTCAGCGAGCATCTGCTCGGCCCGTTGGCACCGGGAGAGCTCGCGGCCAAGCTCCGCACTCTCCTTGTCTATCCTTGAGATGGTCGCGGCTCGCTCCTTTGCCAGGATCTCTTTTCTCCGGAGAAGCTCCGGAATGCGGCCTACAAGCCAACGGGCTTTTTCAGCCGGATCCTCCGGCTCGTTTGGAGTCGCTTGGGAAGAGGTGTCGATCTGCGTCGCGACAGCAGGGGTTGATTCTTCCATAGCTATCAGCGCGAGGTAGATGATTTTTTCCGATGCCTCGTACCCAGAGATCTTGACCCCGCCTTCCCGAATAACGGGGGTGAGCAGGGCTTTGACTCCATTTACGAAGCTTCTCGGACTATCCTTTCCGAAGTGGCCGCCAATCAGGCTGTTGGTCTTTTGGGCCGACAGGCTCCGAGAGAGGCTTTTTTCGCTGAGTTCCACGAACTCCTGGGCGAAGGCCTTGATCCTCGGATCGTTGCTCAGATGAGCGACTGTCTCCGGTAGGAAGGTTTGCCGCTCGACAGGCTGCGGATTGGCATCGTGCGCTTCGTACCCCGGTTCCGGCAGTTCCGTGGTCGGATCAATGACCGGAGTGTCTGCTTCTTTCATCGTCTCCCTTTCCGTGTTGTCGGTTTCTGCGACAAGCATACATCCGGCTTTCCGGATTGCGCGCTTGATGACGCCCGGGGTGAGCGTGTGCGAAAGCTTGGCGTTTTGCTTGTCCATCTGGCTCACCTTCGGGTGTGATACGAACCTTGTGAGCATGGCATAGCCCACTTTTTTGGGCATGATCTTGGGCGGACGCTCGTAAAAGACGAACTTCTCCTCCGGCAGACCGCGCGTCATGTCGTCGTGGTTGTGGCTGTTCCAGCCCACCACAGCTACGCTCTGGCCGGACTCGTGAGCGGACCTTATGCTTCTGGTGACTAAGGCTAATTCGTCAAAAGGCACTTGTCCTCCTTGTGTAGGTTTGTGTACGGTTTTCCAGCCTGATATATAACAACAAATGACAGATATGTCAACCTTTTAATTCAATTGGCCCGACGGGATGGGTTACTCCGTGGTTTGTCCGTCAAAGTGCTCCGTGTCTGCTTCAGCCTCTGCTTTTGTAGAGTGAATGGTGCCATCCTGGTGATGGGGCGGCATGTATAGGCTGTATAGCTTCATGGCGCTCTCTCCATTGTTGATGATGTTGTGCTTTGCTCCTGCCGGTACAAAGATTGCTGTGCCATCAGATACCTGGTGGGTTACTCCATCAAGTATTGCTTCGCCTTCGCCGGCTTCTATGCGCAAAAACTGATCTACATCGTGTATCTCTTCGCCGATGTCTTCTCCAGGTGCAAGGGACATCAGCACCAGCTGCCCGCTCTTGCCTGTGTAGAGCACCTTGCGAAAGTTTGTATTTTCCAGCGCAAGCTTCTCTATATTTTCAACATATCCTTTCATGGTGTTTATTTTAGCATGCTCTACTACATTATGGTACGCGCCAATGGTGGTAAAAGGTAGTAAGATGAAGCCGTGTTGATGATGGTAAACTCCAAGTACAAAAATATTTTTATTGTCGCGTTTGGCGCGGCTTTAATAGCTGGTTTGTTGGCACTCATCTGGTTTATGCCTGCTCAAAAAGCAACAGACACTCCTGTTGTTGATGATACGCAATATTTAGTAACCAACCTCGGCGATGGCTGGTCGCGGTACACTGACATACCTTATGCCTTCTCAATAGATTTTCCGTCGGCCAACGGTGAGCGTCCGTTTGCAGAGATGCATTCACCCGGCAACTATCCCGACTTCTACAGCGTTGGATTCAGGGCACAGGCAGGGGACATGGGGACTTTTGGCATTATGGTCATACCGAGAGGCTTTGCAGATGCGGAGCAATGGTTTGCGGACAGACAAAAGAACGATCATCAATTTAGTGAGCACGTGCTTGAGAGGAGGGTACAAATAGCGGGTCAAGAAGCGCTTGTCACTTATTGGCGCGAGACGCCGGAAAACGAACAGCCGTATGAAAACCGCGAGCGCAGTACAGCCTTTAGTCGCAATGGCATTGTTTATATTATCGGCACGCGCGGCATGTCGCTTACTGATACGGTGCGAGCATGGGAGAGTTTTAGGTTTGTTGAACCTGATTTCGCCAATCCTCCAGTGCTCATTGATGGCAGGAAATATTATCCGGGGGTATATCACGCTACATCCGCAGTGAATGGCACGAAGTCTTATCACTCGGAGCGGTTTGGTGTTTCTCTTGATTATCCCGAAGACTATCTTCTCTTTGAAAATGAGGTAGAAGGCGGCCCTCAAGCCCGATATGGTTTTGTCGCAGGCTCTATTGTTTTGGGTCAGGATCTCCCCGTGCGCCAATCAATAGTGCGTGCGGAAGCTGGGCACGGCGGCGGAGCGCCGCCCGGCATAGCTCTTACGTTTTATCTCAAGCAAGACCAATCTCTTTCACTTGAAGAGTGGCTCCGAACCAACCCGAGCGGAAACTTTAATCCGGATGTTGACCCGGATGCAGAGCGCAGTCTCGTATCTGCAACAATCGGAGGTCTGCCTGCATTTAGATACCACTCCGACTTTGGCATGTACGCAACTGATTACGCCGCATTTGCCTATGGAAATTGGTTTGTACTCGCAAATGCCCCAGATGATACCCGACAGGATTTTGACGCAGTACTTGGAAGTATCCGGTTGAGATAAAAATACAATAAAAAAGAAACCACCCGCAGGAGCGAGTGGTTCCTTGCGGGCGTTAGAGAACTTGTTCCAGGTAATTGTAGTATTCGTATACCAGAATGAACAGGTTCGATGCGGAGTGTGTAGCAATCGAACATCCCCAGGCTTTGAGCACGCGACCCTGAAGCCCTCCACACTTCAGAAATACTACGCCAAACACGACTCCGCCGATCGCTACCTGAATGTTTCCAATCAGGTCATACGGGTGGATAGCGCCGAAAAGCGTCGCGAAGATAACCGTGGTCGCCAGGACCGTAGAGGGTTTTCTCGTGAAGAAGATCGTAATCGCGAGCGGCACAAGTCTGAAGATCGTTTCCTCAAGTATCGGGGCTCGAACGAGGATGGAGACGAATGCCAGAACATTAAAGTACTTGAACGGATGTTGGGGGTTTGGGTTGTACTCGTACTCGACGATACCCCAGTTAATGAGCGTTGCCCTGACTGTGTAGTCCAAGGCCACATACACCAGAGCGGCGAGGAGTACGTACCCAGTGATCTGCTTAGTGCCGCTGGCCTCACTTTCAAGCCAAGTCATGAGCTTCTGCATTACGCTCTCCCTGCTGATTGTGATTTTTATAACATCGGTGGTCTGTTCGCAATCATAATACTTATATTATCTTATGTCAAGAAGATGAAATTTAGTTTTATGTGAAAGGGGGCCACGGAATACGTGGCCCCCAGCTACAGAGTTCATTTCTTGAAAACCTTGCCACCCATTTCCTCCCAAGCGTCCTCTGGGGCGTCTGCGTCGATACCAGCCTCCTCCGCGACTTCAAGGATGAAGTCTCCGATATCTTGACCGAAAGGATTGGCTGTCCCGACAACCCACAAAGCGAGACTGGCACGAAGCTTCTTGATCACAAACCACGGGATATTACCCTTGTTCATCGAACCACTCCTTCGCAGTTTGCATTGCGATTTTGCGGCGAGCTTCGAGAGCTTGCTTAATTCGTTCCTCAGCCTGGCTTAACTCGCGGGTAATTGTGGTTGCCTTCTTGATCGTATTCTTAATGTCGCCATCGAGTTCTTCGAGAGCGTCAATAAGATTGGTTGGGGTAAGGCAATTCCAGTTGTTCCCACTTTCCTCGCGATACTCGGAGTTGGCTGCGATGAGACGGCACGACAACATGCGTAGCAACTCGGGGCTTAGGGGAGGGGGATGCCTGCGAAGAGCGTTACTGATTCGATGGAGAGAGTACAAGGGTATGTCACCACTTGTCTCTCCCACCCGTTGGGCCAAACTACAGACCTGCTCACAACTCTGCCTCATGGAATGGCTGAGACTCATTTTCATTGCCTTTTCCTTATGGGTTTGGGTGAGTTTTGCTTGGTTTGAACTGTTCTTCCACGTTTAAAATAGCACACTATTGGTGTATTTGTCAATAAATCGTCTTCTCTAGTTCGTTGTGTCCCACTCACATTTCTCATCCTGGCTAGTAGCGTTTTCCTGTTTGGGTTATTTTGTACAGGCCAAGAGGGGCAAAAATGGTAAGATGGAGCCAAATTAAATGATAAAGAACACGAAGATTGCGGCTATTTTCATTGAGCTCTGGCATTTCTTTGTTGCCAATCTGCGGGCGAGTGCTTTTGGTGCATTCCTGCTCTCAATATTTCTCTTGACCGAGGTTGTGGCCGTGCCTTTCATAAGCCGTTACGATTTTATTTTTCTTGCCGCGGTTTTGTACCAGGCCTGCGCGCTCCTGTTTCGGTTTGAAAAGCCGAAGGAATTTTTTGTCATTATCATCTTCCATATTTTGGCAACCTTAATGGAGCTCTTTAAGACCAATCCCGCCATCGGATCGTGGATGTATCCGGCGGTGGGAAGCGCCGTCTTTGCGCTTGGCACAGTGCCGCTCTTTACGGGATTTCTCTATTCGGCGATCGGGAGTTATATCTCCCGCGCATTTGTTTTTCTCAAGCTCTCGTATGTAAACTTTCCAGCCTACTACCACCCCTGGATACTGGCAGTACTCATATACCTCAACTTTTTTACCCACCACTTTTTCTACGACATTCGCTATATCCTTTTTGCTTATGTGTTCATCGTCTTTTTCAGGACGAAAGTTCACTTCCAAGTGTATTTGAAAAAGCGCAGTATGCCGTTTCTGCTCACGGTGTTTCTGACTGCGCTCTTTGTCTGGGTAGCGGAAAACGTTGGCACCTTTACGAGCATCTGGCTTTATCCGAACCAGCTTGAATACTGGAATCCGGTCTCGTTCAGCAAGACCGGCTCATGGTTTCTCCTGCTTATCCTAAGCTTCGCGTTGGTCTCTATTATTTATCGGGATAAATTGAAACATAGGGGGGAGTGAGGTTGGTGATATATAGCGTGTAAAAAAGAAATCACTTCAAATTACAAAGTAGGTCTTTCGCTTCAACAGGGTAGAAGGTCAAGTCCGGTAATTTACTCATCTCAACCCACTCTGGAATATATTTCTGCTCTTCGCTAAAATCTCTTGCTTCGTTGCTGTTTTCATCCAGCTTGGCCTCGCCGGATATATATTTGCAGAGGAACATCACCTGCTTTTCTCCGTTTTTATCTATAAACTCTGCGAGTTTATCAATAATTTTACCCTCAACAGACATCTCCTCCCGCAGCTCTCTCAACGCCGCTTCTTCCAGGGTTTCTCCTTCTTCCACTCCGCCTCCCGGCAATACCCAATACTCTCTGCCATGGTTGTAGCGATGCATCATCAAAATCTTCCCGTCTTTTATTACTGCAACCGCCGCTCGTGTACGCATCTTGCTCCCCGGGTAGGATTCGAACCTACGACCAATCGATTAACAGTCGACTGCGCTACCGCTGCGCCACCGGGGAATATTGCTTTGTACTCTCGTAATCGCTAATCCCGCCAACAGCGGGACGCCACAAGGGAATACGGGGAAATAATATCAAAAATGGCAGTTGATGCAATAATATGGAGGTATGCTTATAAGTCTCAAGGTAAAGGCTGGAGCCAAAAGGGAAGAGTGGGAAAAGCTGTCTAACACCCGCTTTGCCTTGTCTGTGCGCGAAGAAGCCAGAAATAATGCGGCCAATAGAAGGGTTTTGGCCGTTGTAGCCTTGCAATTTGGCGTACCGGAAGGAAAAGTGCGCATAATATCAGGCCACCACAGCCCGTCTAAAATTGTGGAAATCTCCAGTTAGACCGGACCCTTTTTCGGGGGTATAATTGGTGCATGAAATATAATCTTTTTGTAAAGGGAATTGATAAGACGGAAGCCATAGAAAATTATCTTGATAAGAAGCTTGCTACTCTGGATCACCTCATGCCAAAAGGGGAAGAGGATACGATGGCGGAGGTGGAGATAGGCAAGACCACAAGGCATCACAACAAAGGAGATGTGTTTCGCGCAGAGGTGAAAATCCGCCTGGCTCACAAGAACATTTATGTAGCAAGCGAAAAGGACGACCTGTATGCGGCCATAGACGAGATGAGGGATGAAGCGGCCTCCGCCATCACTACCCGCAAGGACAAGCAGATAACCCTCTACCGCAAAGGCGCTCTTGCCATGAAAAACTTCATAAAAGGCTTTGGCAATATAAAGTGGCGCAGGCCCCGCCAATAATTTTTTGGCTTCCAATATTTATGCAGAGTTTAACGAGCACAGTAAGCAGGGAAGTGCTGGCGGGCTTTTTCTTCGGAGCCTGCGCTCTGGTTGCTGTGCTTATGGTTTTCGTATCGGTTGAAAGAGAAGTCTTTTCCGCAACTGAAAGCGCTATTGTGCGCTATAGCCAAGAGTAAAAGATTTCCAGTCCATCTCCTTGCGCCCCTCCGGCACTACCCGCAGAGGCTCAAATATGCCGTTCTCAAATTTGGCATCTTTTATAACTACCCTTAAGCGTGCGCCGTTTTGCTTGTTTGTGGCAAAAAAGTAAGTGCCGGGCCAATGGGAAAATGCGCAAAACTTTTTGTAATTTTCTTCCGCCGGAGCATTAAGCTCCAAGAGTCCGTCTTCTTTCGTAAACTTTTTTGTAAATGTTGCAAGAGAGTGATTTTGCGGAGTCTCTATTGCCTTGCCTTTTGCTATTTTTTCAAGCTCTTCTGCAAGCATCTCTCCTCCGATTCGTCCTAGCTTTTCCTCCACTGCTTCGTACCTATCGGGCCATGGGCTAATAGAAACTTCTCTTTGAGAAAGTACAGGGCCGTGATCAACCTCCTCGTCTATTCTCATTATTGAAACGCCGGTTATGTCTTCGCCAAGAATGGCCGCTTGTATAGGTGACGGGCCGCGAAGCTTGGGCAAAAGGGAAGGGTGAATGTTTATGGTGCCAAGGCGTGGCATGTCAAACACTTTTGCTGGAATTATCTTGCCGTACGAAGCTACCACAAAAATATCCGCGGGCACCTCTTTTATTTCCGATACGAATGCATCGTTGAGCTTTTGCGGGGTAAATACTTTTATACCTTTTTCCAAGGCCCACTCTTTCACCGGGGAGGGAGCCACAGTTTTGCCGCGGCCGTGAGTGCCATCGGGTGCTGTCACCACTGCTTCGGGCAGAAAGTTTTTTGCTTCAAGCGACGAGAGCGCATGCAGTGCAAGCTTGTCTGTGCCAAAGAATATGAATTTCAAAACCTGGTTATTCATCGCTTGGTTTTTCCTGGGGTGTTAGCTCGTGCACGTCTTTGGCCGAATCTATAAAAAGTATGCCGTCCAGATGGTCAACTTCGTGCTGGAATATCTGGGCCATAAGGCCGCTTGCACCACGCGATATTTTTTTTCCGTTCTCGTCCAGAGCATCAATGTGTACTTTGTTTGACCTCTCCACCTTGCCGTACAGATACCTTACCGAGAGACAGCCTTCTTCAAGATGACTTTTGTCTTTGGAGCGCTTGGTAATGACCGGGTTTATGAAAACTCTGTCAGGATATTCTGCGCCCGAATCTTCTTCTCCGCGTATGATTTGCTCTGCTCTGCCCGAGACCACGAATATCCTTAAAGATGCTCCGATTTGGGGTGCGGCGATAGCCACTCCGTCGTCTTGTGATAAGACGGCTTTTTTCATGTCTTCTATCACAGTTTGCACTTCTTTGGAGCCAATTTCAGACAGGGCCACCTCTTTGGCTTTTTGTCTCAAAACGCTATGGCCTTCCTGGAGAATTTTTACCATTGCGCTTAAGAATCTAACACGCACAGCTCTTTTGGTCTACAAGGCCTAGAAGAAATTATTTGGGTCAACTTCAACGCTTACCCACGGCGGCATGGAGCGCAATTTCTCTACTATTTCTTTGTCCGGCCACTTTGTAGAATCCACTTTTAGAAGTCCTGTGCTCTGGGCCGCATTGCCATCACCCCGCCTCATTATGTGTACTTCGTCGCCAAAGACTTCTTTCCAAAGCACTTCATCTTTAGTGGTGCGGCTCTTGGGTCCTACCGATGAGAGCTTGATAAATATAGAAAAAGGAGGATAGGCGAAGCGGCGCCTCTCTCCTATCTCCTCGCGATAAAAATCCAAAATGTTGCCCTTGAGAGCGTAGTGAAAAAGGGAGAGCTCGGAGAGCCTGGTCTGAATGATAAACCTCTTGGCGGCGAGGGAGCGCACCTTGAGAAGCACCGACATTATCTTTTCGTTTATCCTTATATCTGGAATGCCGAAGAGGGAATCGGCAGACACCACGGCCGCCGCTTCAACCTGTTTTGGTATGTGGTACAGCGCAAGTTCGGTGCCTATGAGGATGCCCCCGGGAGTGGAGAGCCACTTCTCGCAGGCCAGAGCGGCGCGAGCGGCTGTGGGCGTGGTGTCGCTGTCTATTCTGGTGATGGCGCTTGCGGGAACCTTTTTCATAAGCTCTTCTTCTATGCGCTCAACGCCGATACCGAGCGCAGTCAGCCTCCATCCGCCACAGCGCTTGCACTTGGTATCGGCGCTCCTTTTCTCTCCGCATTTGTGGCAGAGATAGTATGGATTTTGTTTGCGGTAAAGCACTACCGGCGCTTGGCATACGTTGCAGGTAACTGTCTCTTCGCAGTCATTGCATACAGTGGTGCCGGAATATCCCTTGCGCGCTCCAAAGAGAAACACTCTCCCGCTTTCACTGCGGGTCTTTTCCACCATTCCCATCAGCTCCTCGGAGAAAATGCGAAAATCTTTTTTGCCGGCTTCGGAATCAGCCTCTCCTGTGTCCGCCTTGTGTCCGCTCATGGTAATGAGAGCGCTCTCGCCCGAAGATGGCGAGCGGAACTTTATTTGCCCGAACTCTCCCACCGCTTCTTCCTCGCGCCCGTGGAGCGTCTCAACCGAGAGCACTGTGTCCCCAAGGACGAGCTTGGTGCCGGAAGCCTTGGCATATTCCAGTACCAGCCTTTTCATATTGACCAGAGGTTTCTTTTGGGTGCGATAAGCCCTTGAAGCCTCTCTTTCAAGCGCCACCACGCCGGTGTCTTTGCGGGCAAGAGATATAAAGTACGGCGTGCTTATGATAAGCAGAGGGTGCGTGCTTTTGTTTATTTTGGACAAGGCTTCGGCAAAAGCTTTTTTGCCCATGCTGTTGGTGATGACTACCGCGTAGTCTTCTATTCCGCGCGAGAGGTTTGCGAAAGCGCGCTTGGTATCTTCGGCGGTGGGTACTGCAAAAAACACAGATCTCTTGCGTGCGAACTCTTCACGAATGAGGCTTCTGTAGTGGGTGGTCCGCTCATCCTCCGGAAGCTGCATGGCCAGGATAAAGGCTTCGCGCACGGGGGCGTCTTCCATGCGGATTTTTTCGGAGTTTTCCAAAATCATTTTCGGCACCACTGCGGCAAGGGCGGCGCCGAGCGATATGCCGTGCCAAAGGGCAAACCTTTCCGCGGCTTTCATAAAAGCCGGCGAGAACAACTTTCGCGCCCTGACTGCAGTGATGCGCTTCAGAGCAAACTGCCCCTTTCTCAACGCACTCTTTGCATCTTTTGCGGCGGATACAGAAGCGACCAATGCCGGCACGTTCTGCTTGCGCAAAGGCACTGATACCAAAGAGCCGGGGGAGACTTCCTTACTTGAAAAATAAGTCAGCTCATCTGCGCTGAAGTTTCTGGAGAGGGGGATGACCGAAACGATAAACATGCCAATAGCTTACGCGTACAAGAGTAGGCCTGCAATGATGCAGTCAAAAGCAAAAAATCCCCGAATGGGGAGGTTGGAGCAGGAGGAGAGCGTTCAGGCACCTATATCTCAATTATACACCCACCGCATACTTTTGTCAAGCTTTCATTATTGCCCATAAAAGCATAAGCTGTAAGCCACGAATAAATGGCCTTTTTTACACGCAAACTCGGTATAGATCTTGGTACCACCACCATCCTGGTGTATTTGCCGGGCAAGGGAGTGGTCTTAAACGAGCCTTCGGTGGTTGCGGTGTCTGAGGAAGACAACTCTGTCCTTGCCATAGGCAGTGAAGCAAAAAAAATGATAGGCAAGACTCCCGGTTCTATCATTGCTTACAGACCGATGAAAGACGGCGTCATAGCAGACTACCGCGTAACAGAGCTCATGCTTCGCTACTTCATTGAAAAAGCTTTGGGCAAGTGGAACTTCATGAAGCCCGATGTGGTGATATCCGTACCGGCCGGAGTTACTTCGGCCGAGAGGAGGGCGGTGGTGGAAGCGGCAGTCAAAGCCGGAGCAAGAAACGCTTATGTGGTGAAGGAGCCGATACTCGCGGCTATCGGCGCGGGTATTCCCATACACGAGCCGTCCGGCCACATGATAGTGGACATCGGCGGCGGCACCACCGACGTAGCCGTGATATCTCTTGGAGGCATTGTGGCTTCCACTTCGGTGAAGTGTGCGGGCAACAAAGTGGATGCGGCCATAGCCGACTACATCAAGAAGACCTACAACCTTGCCATCGGCGACAAAACCGCCGAGTCCATCAAAATCAAAGTGGGCTCGGCGGTGCCCCTGGAAGAAGATCTGGTGATGACGGTCAAGGGCCGAGACTATGTATTGGGCCTTCCGCGCTCCATTGAGGTGCGCACCAATGAGATAGTGAAGGCCATAAGCCGCGAACTGCGCGAGATGGTGAAAGCAATAAAGGACGTGCTTCAGGAAACTCCTCCGGAACTTGCGTCAGACATCATAGACGGAGGAATTGTCATGACCGGCGGCTCGTCCCAGCTAAGGAACTTTACCGAGCTCATAGAGCGCAGGACGGGCGTGAAAGCGACCCTTGCCAAAGATGCGGCCTTTTGCGTGGTGCGCGGCACGGGCATTGCTCTGGAGCATTTGGATACCTACAAGAAAACTATTTTGGCAAAGAGGTAGAATATAGGCATGAGTGATAATCTTCTTTCGCAGATATCTTCCATAAACGGAAAACTTTTTCATTGCACTCTTATTCGCACCGAAAGGGAAGAGGGCATAAAGGATTTGAATGAAGCTCTGCGCGGCTTTTGCGGAGTAGAGCTTTATGGCAATCCGGATGTGTTTATGGTTTCAAATGATCTCCTTGGGGTGGACGAGGCCCGCGAAGCCACGGATTTTCTCTCCAGGAAAAGCTTTGCAGAAGATGGTCTGAAGTTTGTGGTGCTGGCGGCGGACGAAATAAGTCATGAGGCGCAAAACGCACTGCTGAAATCGGCGGAAGAGCCGCCGGAGGGGAGCGTCATTTTTGTACTGGTGCCGCCCATGGCGCATATTTTGCCCACACTGCTCTCACGGGCGCTTGTGGTGGAGCATTTGAAAGATCAGGACGACAAAGAGGCGGAAAAGTTTTTGGCGGCCACTATGCCGGAGCGGCAGGCCAAAGCCGCAGCTTTGGCCAAGAAAAAAGACATTCGCCGCATAAAGTCTTTTGTATTTGCTTTGGAGCGCGCCGCTCATGGTATCGGTGAGGAGGGCAAGAGGCACATGGCTTATGAGGCAATTCTTCACGCCGAAAAAGAGCTTGCCATGAGAGGCGCGCAGGGCAAGAGCGTGCTTGATTATCTTTCCGTGGCTTTGCCTTTGATGAGTAAATGATATAAGTTTATTTTCTGTTTTCCTTTTTGGAAACACGATAAAATTCTGCTGAATTTTTCTCTGCTCGAGCCAAGCTCTGCGCAGGGTTTCCAAAAAGGAAAACAGAAAAAGCAGTAGCGATAGCAAAATCAAAAAATATTTATCATGGTACTTTCTGTTCATGCGTCTGTGGGAGGGGGGCTTGCGGCCATAGCTTCGCTAAACCCCGTGTCTGCTCTTTTTGCGGGCTTCATCTCGCACTTTTTGCTTGATGCCATACCTCACAGGGACTACCCTCTGCGCTCCAAAGAAAGAGACGAGAGAGACCGCACCAAGGACAAAATGCATTTTGACAGGCGCTTTGCTTTTGATCTTCTTGTTGTCGGGTCGGACTGTCTGGCGGCTTTCATTATTCTTGCGGCCATGACTTTTGGCACTGCTCTTTTTTGGCCTGTTTTCTTTGGAGCAGTCGGCGGAGTTCTACCTGATTTTTTGCAATTTCTATACTTTGCCACCAAAAACACTTTGCTTGAGCGTTTGAGGTGGTTCCATGTGGTAGTGATGCACACGGACAAAGAGCTTGAAAATGTTTGGGCCGCTTTTTTTGGGCAGTTTGGCATATTTGTCTGCGGTCTTGCACTGGTGGCAGTCGCTCTCTGCGGCTAGGGGTCGGCCAGGGGCCGCTTCCCAAATCGGCTTTTTCGTTTAGAATGTAGGCATATATGGCATACGATTTTTCACCATTCAAAAAGAAAACAGAAGAAACCACAGACTGGCTTAGGCGCGAGCTTTCCATGCTTCGCACCGGACGGGCGGCTCCGGCTATTCTTGACTCCGTAAAGGTGGAAAGCTACGGCTCTGAGATGGCAGTAAGAGAGCTTGCCACTGTGCAGATAGAAGATCCCCGCACCATACGCATTACCCCCTGGGATCAATCCCAAGTGAGAGCCATTGAAAAAGGCATCCAATCTTCAGGTCTTGGCCTTTCGGTGTCGGTGGACGACAAAGGCTTGAGGATATTTTTTCCAGAGCTTTCTTCCGAGCGCAGGCAGTCTTTGGTCAAGGTGGGCAGGGAAAAACTTGAAGAGGCGAGGATTACTCTGCGCGGAGAGAGAGAAAAGACAAAGAGCGATATAGAAAAAAAAGAAAAGGACAGGGTCATAGACGAAGATGACAAGTTTCGGCTGATTGACGATTTGCAAAAGATGGTAGAGGAGTGCAACAAAGAGTTTGAAAAGATATTTGAACACAAAGAGCAGGAGATTCTCAATCAGTAATATCTCCAAAATATACAAATGACGGTAATCATATTTTTGATAGTACTTGCGGTGCTCATCCTGGTGCATGAGGCGGGGCACTTTGCCGCGGCAAAGTTTTTTGGGGTGAGGGTAAAGGAGTTTGCCTTGGGCTTTCCTCCAAGGGTTTTTTCCAAAGTGGTAAATGGCACGCGCTATGCCCTCAATGC
>CAZKKF010000011.1:19783-25342 GCA_964553285.1 uncultured Candidatus Saccharibacteria bacterium
TTTGGCGGCTATGTGGCTATTGCGGGGGAGGACGGAGATGAAGACCCTGGCGTGCCCGGGGCAAGTCCCATAGGGCAGGATGAGTATTTTTTTAACAAGCACCCTCTGAAGAAAATAGCCATCTTGGCGGCTGGGGTTTTCTTCAATATCGTCTTTGCCTGGGTGCTTTTTTCTGCAAGCTTCATGCTCGGCATGCCTGTGTCGGTGGCTGACGACGAAGCCTTGCCCCAAGGCGCTCAAGTGATAGTGCTCTCGGTGGTGCCGGAAGGGCCTGCAAGCAAGGCGGGTATTTCTACGGGGGACAGCATCGTGGCTATTTTGAGAGGCGGAGAAGATTTTGCGGTGGAGAGGGCAAGCCAGGTGTCGGAGATTTTGAACAGAGATGTTGCGGGAGAAATAACCGTCAAATACATGAGGGCAGGGAAGAGTATGGAGGCCGATGTACTGCCCAGCGAAGGCATTGTGTCGGGCAGATATGCCATAGGCGTTTCGGTGGACACTGTGGTTTTTGAGTCTCAGGGTGTATTTGCTTCGATATTCCAAGGAGCAAAAGCTACCTTGGATACCACCGTAGGAGTAGCCAAAGGCTTGTCGCTTTTTATAGGCAACGCTTTTCTGGGCAAGTCTTCATTTTCTGATGTTGCCGGTCCCTTGGGCATAGGGCGCATGGTGGGAGAGGCAAGCAATATGGGGGCTATTTATTTGCTGTCCTTCACTGCTTTCATATCCGTCAACCTGGCCATCATAAATATGATTCCTTTTCCGGCGCTTGATGGAGGAAGAATTCTTTTTGTATTGGTGGAGTGGATAAGGGGCAAAAACATATCTCAAAAGACGACAGCTCTGGTAAACGGCGCAGGCTTTATCCTGCTCATAATACTCATGCTTGCGGTAACGGCCCAGGATATCGTCAAGCTTTTTTAGTTTTTGTATTTATATAAACACGACCCCCGCCACGAATGTGGCGGGGGCAACTTCTATTACTCATCCTAAGCACGCTTACTCTAAGTATAGCAAATTTTGGGCTGCTTGTCAAGCGCGGGATGCCGCCCCTCCGGCAGGCTTTGTTTTAGGGCTTATTTTGGAGTAGAATGACCGCCATGAGACAAAGTCATTTGTTTACCAAAGCCCGCCGAGAAGGCCCCAAGGATGAGGTATCAAAAAATGCAGAGCTTCTTATTCGCGCAGGTTTCGTACATAAAGAAATGGCGGGAGTATATTCCTATCTGCCTTTGGGTTTTCGCGTCTTGGAAAAAATAAAACAAATAGTGCGTGAGGAAATGAATGCCATAGGAGGCCAGGAGCTTGTCATGACTGCCCTTCAGCGCAAAGACTTGTGGGAGCGCACCGGCCGTTGGAGCGATGAAGCTGTTGATGTGTGGTTTAAGTCGGAGCTCAAGAGCGGCGGTGAGGTGGGTTTTGGCTGGTCGCACGAGGAGCCTATAGGAGACATGATGAAGAGCTTCATATCAAGCTACAGGGATTTGCCTATATTTGTGTACCAGTTTCAGACAAAGCTTCGCAATGAACTGCGGGCCAAGTCGGGGCTTATGCGAGGCCGCGAATTTGTCATGAAAGACATGTACTCTTTCTGCCTTGGCGAAGAAGACCACAATAGCTTTTACAACCAAACTATTGATGCCTACAAGCGCGTCTATGACAGGCTCGGTCTTGGCGAAGATACTTTTGTTACTTTCGCTTCGGGCGGTGCTTTTACTCAGTTTAGCCATGAGTTTCAGACCATTGCCGAGAGCGGCGAGGATGCCATATTTATAAACCGCGCCAAGGGCATTGCCATAAATGCAGAAGTGCTAAATGAAGAGACTTTGAACAAACTTGGCGTATCGCGCGATGAGCTTGAGGAAGTAAAAACCGCAGAAGTGGGAAATATCTTCAACTTTGGCAGGCAGAAAGCCGAAGATCTGGGGCTTACTTACAAAAACGAAATAGGCCAGGACATACCGGTGTGGATGGGCTCTTACGGCATAGGGGTTACGCGCCTGATGGGGTTGCTCGCAGAAAAGAACGCGGACGACAATGGCATGGTGTGGCATGAGGCGGTGGCGCCATTTCGCTTGCATCTGGTGTATGTGCCTTCAGAGAATGCCGAGGTCAAAGCTTTTGCAGACAAGATGTACGAAAACCTTTCCTCCCAGGGTGTTGAAGTGCTATATGACGACAGGGATGCAAGAGCCGGAGAGAAATTTGCCGAGAGCGATCTTATCGGCCTGCCGACTCGTATCGTGGTTTCTGAAAGAGCGCTTGGCGAGGGGCTTCTTGAATGTGTGGACAGAAAGAGCGGGGAAGTAACAAAGAAAAGCGAGGCCGAAATATTGCAATCATTCAAAGCATGAAGAAAAACGACAGCATAAGAGAAACCATACGCCGCGCGCTGTCTCATGACATCGGCATAGACCTTGGCACTGCAAACACTCTGGTGCATGTGCGCGGCCGCGGCATTGTCATCAACGAGCCATCGGTCGTTGCCGTAAACCAGAAGACCGGAAAGATGGTGGCAGTGGGCAAAGAGGCCAAGGATATGCTTGGCCGCACTCCCGCCCATATCGCGGCGGTAAGGCCGGTTGTGGACGGTGTGGTGTCGGATTTTGAGGTGACAGAAGAGATGCTCTCTTACCTCCTGGGAAAAGCTTCCATGACCGGCGGCAAAAAACTTCTTGGACCAAGGGTGGTGGTGGGAGTGCCTTCCGGTATTACTTCGGTTGAAATACGGGCTGTGAGAGACGCAACCCGCAATGCCGGAGCAAGCGCAGTGCACATCATAGAAGAGCCCATGGCCGCGGCTATAGGCATGAGGCTTCCCGTCAAAGACCCTGTGGGCACTATGATCATAGACATAGGAGGAGGTACTACTGATATCGCCGTCATCTCTCTTGGAGGCGTGGTGCGCTCCAAAAATCTGCGCATAGCCGGAGACAGGCTAAATAGCGACATTGCGGCCTATGTGCGCAATGAGTTCAAGATTTTGGTGGGGGAGAAGACGGCAGAGAACATAAAGATAGGCATAGGCTCGGTGCTTCCGGACAAGGGATCTGTTGAGTCGGTGGTGCGCGGCCGCGACCTTGTATCGGGGCTTCCAAGAGAAGTGGCTGTAACCGATTCTGACATACGCGAAGCCATATTGCCGTCGGTTGCGGCCATTGTTGAAGCCTCAAGAGAGGTGCTTGAGACCACTCCGCCCGAAATACTTTCAGACATCATGCACAGAGGCGTATATCTCGCAGGCGGAGGCGCGCTCTTCCGCGGTTTCCAGGAGCTTTTGGAGGAAGAGCTGAAGATTCCCGTGCATCTTCCGCCCGATCCGCTTACTGCCGTTGCTCGCGGCGCGGGCATTGTGCTTGAAGATATGATTTCTTACAGAGATTTGCTTATAGAAAACGAAGATGACATACCGCTTTCACCCTAGCCTGAAAAAAAGCCGTGCCAAGATGCCGCTGGTGAGCCTTGCTCTGGTCTCTCTGGTTCTGCTTTTGTCTATTGCCTTTCCAAACCAGAGCAGAGTGGTGTGGGAGAAAACCCTGAAGCCAGTGTGGTTTGTGTCGGGTATTGCCCGCAATGCGGTATCCGGCGTGGTGTATCCTTGGAGGCTTGAAGATAACAGGTCTCTTTTGAGTGATTCGGCTTCCATACAATCCGTTGAGACAAATCTTTTGCTTGAAGAAAATCGCCAGCTCAAGGACATGCTCGGGCGCGTGCCTGACGACTATTCGGTTATTGCCCGCGTGCTGATCAAGCCGCCGCAGTCTTTTTTTGATACTTTGGTGCTTGATGTCGGTATTTCCCAGGGAGTATTTGAAGGTTCAAGAGTATTTGCCCCTTCGGGGCAAATTGTGGGCTCCATAAAGACTGCGAGCGCAAACACGTCAAACGCCGCGCTTTACTCCACATCCGGCGGGTCCGTTGAAGCGGAGATGCTTGGTACGGGTTTTGTGCTTCAGCTTGAGGGCAGGGGAGACGGCAACTTTTTTGTCAAAGTGCCGCGCGCTTTTGAAATATCCGAAGGCGATTCGTTCATCATACCCGGCCTTACCAGCCATGTTATTGCTGTGGTGGAGAGGGTCAATGTGGGCGAGGACGACTCTCTGAAAGATGTATTTCTAAAAAGCCCCGCCCCTTTGCGCTCTCTGTCCTGGGTGTTTGTGGAAGTGCGCCGGCCGAATATCTAAAGATGAGCAATATCTCTCAAAGGCTTGTTGGCATCTTGGCACTTTTTCTCTCGTTGGTTTTTTTGCCTGCTCCGGCAACCATTGGCGTTATCGCTCTTTTTGCTTTGCTTTTTCGCGAGCCCGTAGAAGCCGGTATAATCGCCGTATCAATAGGTGCTATCTTTGGCATTCATTTTGTACCCATTACCGCCGTGTGGGCCGTTTGCGCCCTGCTTGGCCCTCATTTGCGCATGTCATTAAAATTGCCCGGAATTGAGGCATAATAGGGGTGTATGATGCACCGCCTCAAGAAAAATATATTTTCCCGCCTGTTCCCAAAGAGGGGTGTTGAAATAGATCCCGATGAAGTTTTGCTTGATGCCCACAATCTGCCGAAGTTTGATGTGGATCGCCTGGAGGGCACGATGGTGAGGCCCATAGACCGCGCCTCTTTTCTCATACTCTCTTTGGCGGTTCTTGCTTTCGGTATTATTGTCTTTTCCAAGCTGATAAATCTTCAGGTGGTAAACGGCGCGGACTTTGCCCTGCGCAGTGAAAACAACATACTCCAGACCTCGGTGGTGTTTGCCAATCGCGGCATCATAAAAGACAGGACTGATGCGCTCATCGTCTGGAACGAGCCGGGGGAAAACGAATACGCCATGCGCCGATATGCGGATTCTCAGGGTATATCAAACATAGTGGGCTTTGTGGGCTATCCCAGAAAAGACTCAAAAGGCATCTACTACGATACTGCCATAACCGGACGTGCCGGTGCGGAAGAGTTTTTTGATGCGGTTCTCTCCGGCAAAAACGGCCTCAAAATATCCGAGATGAACGCCTTGGGACAGGTGCAATCGGAGAGCGTGCTCGAGCCTCCAAAAGACGGCGCGGCGGTGGTCCTCTCCATTGACATGGGGGTACAGGAGGCTTTGTTTCAAAACATAAAGCGCATAGCCGATGAAAGGGGATTTACCGGCGGTGCGGGAGTCATCATGGATGTTCATAGCGGCGAGGTGCTTGCTCTGGCAACCTATCCGGAATACAGCGCGGCAGTGATGTCCGACGGGCTGGAGCAGGAAAAAATATCAGACATGATCACTAGCCACCACAAGCCTTTTCTAAACAGAGCGGTGTCGGGGCTGTATATTCCGGGTTCCATTATCAAGCCTTTTGTGGCTTTGGGGGCGCTTGAAGAGAAGCTGGTTGACCCGCGCAAGGAGTTTTACTCCTCCGGAAGATTTGTCGTGCCTAATCCCTATAACCCATCGCAACCCACCATCTTTGCCGACTGGAGGGCGCATGGCTATGTAGACATGCGCCGCGCTCTGGCAGTGTCCTCCAACGTCTATTTCTACACCATAGGCGGCGGGCAAAACGACCAGCCGGGGCTCGG
>CAZKKF010000012.1:0-20786 GCA_964553285.1 uncultured Candidatus Saccharibacteria bacterium
GGTAACGCTTCGGTCTGCAAAACCGACATGCGCGGGTTCGATTCCCGCCCACGCCTCCCAAATACTCTTGTGAAAACGGTTCCCGAAAACTGTATAATGTGCCTGTTCGCCCGGGTGGTGGAATGGTATACACGGGGGACTTAAAATCCCCTGGTCGCAAGACCTTGTGAGTTCGAGTCTCACCCCGGGCACTTGAAGATAGGCGGCAAAGAATATAAGATTGCAGACTGTAAGCATCCATAGCTCAGTTGGTAGAGCACCCGCCTCTTAAGCGGAGGGTCGTAGGTTCGATCCCTACTGGATGCACAAGCGAGGAAGCGAGCCAGAGAGACTTTCGGTTTCTCTGGCTCGCTTCCGAGCGCAGTGCGTCTCAGTACGAAGTACTGGATGCACCACTTCGCTCTGATTACGGAGCTTCGCGGCGCAAGCACACCTATAGCCGTAAAAACTATGTGGTGGCCCCGCGAAACCTTGGTGAAGTGGGGCAACTGTAACTTTGATTTTTTGTTGAATCTAAAATAAGATGTGCGGGACAGCGCTGGGGTGGTGAAATGGCAGACACGCTTGCCTTAGGAGCAAGTGCCGTAAGGCGTGGAGGTTCAAGTCCTCTCCCCAGCACCAATACAAAGCCATTGTTTGACAAAATAGGCTTTAGATGATACTATAAGGGCAGGAGCTCCATCACACACCAACAAACACATAACACGGAGAGAAAGCAATGCCTTACTGGACGGAAGCACTCTTGGGCACCTTGATTGGCCTGGTGCTGATTTCCCCATTTCTCCTGGAGAGAATGGGCATCTTGTTCACAAAGGTACCGGAAGGCCAGATCGTCGTCGCCATGCGCGGCGGCAAAGCGATCAGGTATCTGGGCAATCTGCCAGATTACCAGGTTAACCCTCGGACGGGAGAGGTTTCGTCGAATCCGGGATTCATGCCCGGAAGCGGCCTCCTCAAGACCGGCTTTCACCTCATGGACTGGGCACCTTGGACAAGACGCTTGGTCTACAGGTTCCGCTGGGACAGGATGGCCACCAACAAGGACGGCATCAAATTCCTCGACCACAGGGACGAGGAGATCGATTCCCTGTATCACATCTACCAGTACGCAGTTCTCGTGGACAAGGTGATCACGCAAGACAATGTACTCGTGGACATCCTCATCCCGATCATGGTGCAGATAGAGCACGCAGGCAAGGCTCTGTTCCCCAAAGCGAACTGGCTTGACGTAACTACGGCTTACTCCGCAACCATTGTCCGCGACTATGGCGGGAGTAAGAAGTATCAGGAAATCGTTGACGACAACGACCCTGCTCATGCGAGCAGCGACCTGACCAACAAGATACTGGAATTGTCAAACCTGGGTACCAACGGCCAGGTGTCCACCTCCCTGGGTTCCCTGGTGGGCATCCGCATCATCTCGGCCGTAGTGGAGCAGATCAAGGTGCAGGGAAGCCAGGCATTGGCGGACGCACTGGAAGCTGACAAGATCGCAAAGGAGAGGGCCAAAGCAACGCTTACCCTGGAAACAGCTAAGGCTGAAGCCGGCCTTATCGCCGATCAGAAGAAGGCGGAGGGTATCCTGGCTCTCGGAGCGGCCGAGGCTGATCGGGTGGAGAAGATGTACGGAGCCATTGGCAATGTGCCAAACGGCGACAAGATCCATCTGGCGGAAGCAATCGCCAAGCAGGATAAGCTCACTCACTTGGTCTTGGGAGACAAGACTGGGATCAACGTGGGAATTTGAGTCTTGTGAAGTTGGTGTAGGACGAGAAGCGCGCGGATAACTGCGCGCTTTTCTATTTTTATTTTTCGTCTTTTTACTATAATTTTAATGTTTATTTCTAGCTTGACTTTAATACCTATATATGATACAATGGAGGTAGAAGCGCACCCTGTCAAAAACTCAACCATAGAGAGGATAAGATGATTGGATTAGGTATCTTCGTATTCTGCATTGTTACGGTCGTGTCGGCATACCTGTTTCTCAGTAAGCCAACCAAAACCCCGACAAGCGGGACCAGCCCCAAGATCCCCAAGCCAGTGGAAGACTTCTACAAAAACCACGGGCGGAATGGGCTCATTGTAGTCATCACGACCCTGTTCGTGTTCGCATTCTGGTACAGCCAGTCTCCGGACTCGTTCAGGTCGTTCACTGGCACCTCCAACTTCTGGTTCGCCTTGCTGGGCCTTGCCGGAAGCGGGTTGCTCTCGGGCGGCAAGGGAGCAATCCAGAAGAACGCAAGGGATGTTGGGATGACTGTGGGCGTAGCGGCATTTGCCATGTGGCTTCTGCCCTACGCTTGGAAGCAGGTCGACAAGCCGTCACAGTCGGCGCAACCCGAAGCCCGCCCCACCACGGCGAGAGCAGCCGCTCCGGCACTGCCCAAAACCGACACCCTGGTTCTGGGGGAAGGGTGGAGCAAGACGATTGATATCCCCCGCGGGACAATCATCGTCTCCCATTCGGTCAACGGTCTCAGCTACGAGATCATGACCGATGCTTCATTCACGGTTCCGGTATACCCCGACGGATGCCTCATTGGCAAGGCGGGCATTCCGGCAACCACTACCGCCGCTTTCCGGAATCTGGGCAATGGTACCAACCATATCGTTGTCCGGTTTCTCCACGAGAAAGAGGGTATCGCCCTGCTTGTAAGCCGGTGCAACGCGAACCGGCGGCAGGAGGCTCCCAAGCCGCCCAGGCAAGGAGGATACAAATCCCCTACTCCTCAGCAGGTAGGCCGCGTGATTTTGCGAAGTTGAGCAGACAGGAAACAGAACAGGGCATCCCTTCGCGGGATGCCCTGTTTTTCTTTTTCACCTGGAACGCCAGTCTAATTAAACGGGAATCCTTCGGGCGTAATGCCAAAGGTGCCCATTATTATCCTGATGATTCCGTATACTCCCACCATGACAAGCATGCCAAACAGCCCCCAGCCGATAGAGCGCTTGCCCTGCTCCCTGCCGTCATCGGTTCCGGTATTCCTAACGAACTGGAATATGCCCCAGAAGAAGTACAGAAGGGCCAGAGAGAAAGCAAAGACTATCAGCGGATTCAGTATGACCGCGTTTATCTTGAGAAGTAATTCTTTCACGTGAAGACGGGATAATTATTGTCCCTGCCTGATTACTCCGGGCGTGTTGGACAATGACTGGCCCTGATCAACTCCCAAAGCTCTGCCGATGAAAGCCACGAGACCCCACACAGATACCATCACAAAAAGAGCAACAAGGCCCCAGATCATCATGTTCCTTCCCTTGTCCTTATCTACTTCATTCCCTGCCGAGAGCACAAACTTTGCAAGACCCCAAAAGAAATACAGAAGGGCCAAGGCAATCACCATTGGCAAGGCAAGGTCGATCAGCCTGCCGACAGACAACAAAAACGTCCTCACATTGGTAAGCTCCTGAGCACCTACCAGCACAGGCAATGCCACGGGCAGTGCCAATAGGGCTCCTACAGAAAGTTTTCTTATCATTTGTTTTTTTAATTACGCCATTAATGGCTTCTCTGTATTATACCTCCCCTTTTGCAAAGTGCACAACACGCTTATCCCAAGCCTATCACGTTGAATCTTATCAAGGAGGTAATGGCCCAAATGGAGGACATAACGAACAGAACGAGGATTCCCCACATCATAACCCTGCGCCCGCTTTTGATACCCTCCCCATCTCCCTCCGCCCTAAAAACCTTAATAATCCCCCAAAAGAAGAGCAGCAGCGCCAGGGCAAACACGACTGGTATAAGCGTGTCGATAATATTTCCTACGGCCCCCAAGATGCCCTGAATGGAAGTAAAACCCTGCGCCTTTGCCGCGAGGGGCCCAAACAAAAAAATAAAATGCAGCGGATTCATGTTAATTGCTTTGTTCCGATACCGGTAGTTGGGGTACGCCTATGCCCGGACCAAACAAATCGGAAGAAAAGAAAGCCACGATGCCCCAGACAGACGTCATCACAAATAGAGCGACTATCCCCCACTTCATTAGATCCTTGCCGCCCTGTATGGCCTTCTCGTCTCCAGAGACAGCCAATATGAACTTGGCCAGACCCCAGAAGAAAACGAGGAGAGTGAGGGCGACCAGTATGGGAATGGCCATATCAATGAAATCTCCAAGAAGCCCCAAAAAGCTTTTGAAGTCGGTGGGGGTACTAGGGTTCCCCTGAGCCAGAGCGAAAGACGGCACCAAAGATAATACAGGCAGTATAAGCAGTTTCGTTTTCATCAGTTTGTGAGTTGGTTGACCGTGTTTTGGATGGCGATGGCAATGGCCCAGGATCCGAGGAGTATGGCCGTGCCAATAGCCGCACGGGTGAGAGTCTTCTTGGCGTCTTTCAGTTTGTCTTCGCTGCCACGAGCAGTTACAAAAAGAAAGCCGCCATAGATAATCATGATGACAGCGATAGTACCTCCCAATGGCATAATGACATTCCTGATAACAGCCTGAACTATATCCGGAATAGTGTCTCCCACGCCTATGGGATTCTCCAGTCTAACGCTAACCCCTCCCGATGAAGGGGTGGTGGGGTTTGTCGGACCGGGACCCGTGCCACCCCCCGGGTTGCCGACCTGCGCAAACACCTCACCAAGCGGCAACACCAAAGCGCATACAAATATCGTACCTAGAGCCAGCATTCCCGCCGCAGTGCCAATTTTTGAGATACCGATTTTCATTGCAATCAAAATAGTCTGATAAATCCAACACCCTCCTCCACCGCGAACGCTGTCATTATAAGCCTTACCACGGCAAAGGCCAAAAGAAGTATTGCAAAACCTATGCCCGTTTTGGTAAATATACCCTTGGCTTTTTTTACCTGATCTTCGCTTCCCCGGGCGGTCATCACCAAAAAACCGGCGTAGGCAAAAGAACCAGCGGCAACGGGGAATGACAGAGCCACCAGCAGTGAGATGATATTGCTACCAAGCTGTATCAAGCTTCCAAAACCGTCTTGCCTTATTTCGGCATCGCTCGGTATTATTCCGCTTCCAGGCGCTCCGGACGAACCGCTTTGCGTATCTTCGCCGCTCACTGTGGGAGGAGTACCGATTTCTATAACTTGCGAGCCGGTAACACTGCCGCCGCTGTTAATAGTGCCTCCAGCCTGTGTAGTGCCCCCTGTGGGAACGGAACCTCCCGCAAAGATAAAGCCGCCGGAACCAACTGTTCCACCGGCTTGGGTTGATCCGCCGCCCGGAGTGGTACCTCCGGCACCACTGGTGCCTCCGGCCTGAGTTGTGCCGCCGCTTCCCACGGCAACCCCCGATCCAACAGTGCCTCCAGTGCCACTGGTACCTCCGGCTTGGGTTGTACCACCTCCGCTTACAGTGCCGCCGGCACCCACTTCACCACCGGTATTCAACCCCGCACCAGAGCCCGTAACTCCTCCGCTGGAAATAGTACCGCCAGGAGGCGTACCGAAGGGCGCAGATGTGCCTAAAAGACCTCCAGACCCAACGCTTCCGCCAGTCTGTGTTGCGCCGCCGCTACCGACAGTGCCTCCAGCCGAAGAACTGCCTCCCGAAGCGACAGTCCCTCCGTTACCAGTGGCACCTCCGACACTTGTGCTACCTCCGGCAGAGGTTGCACCGCCGCTTCCCACCGTGCCACCACTGCCCGAGGTGCCGCCGGCGGGAGCAGAGCCCCCGACACCCGTGGTGCCTCCGGATGAAAAACCGCCACCAGAAGAAACCGTGCCCCCGCTGCCGGTGGAACCACCTCCGCTTACGGTACCCCCTGAAGACAATGATCCCCCGGAAGAAACCCCTTGACCGGCACCGACCGTCCCGCCGCCTGCGGCAGTCGTACCTGAAGATGTTGGCAAGCCGGAACCTGTACTGCTCCCAGACCCCACACTTCCTCCGGAAGAGACACCTTGGCCGCTGCCTTGTGTAGTGCCGCCCGAAGGCAAAGATCCACCTGAAGAAACTCCCTGGCCGGTAGCAAGCGCCCCGCCGGACTGGGTTGATCCGCCCCCTTGGGATGTGCCACCTGGAGACGTCGCGCCGGAAGAAGCCGGCGGAGTAGAGCCTGTGATACCGCCAGACTGGCCAGTGCCTGAAGGAAACGAAGTGCCGCCGGACAAGCCCCCGGACTGGACATTCCCTCCGGAAGAAACTCCCTGGCTGCCACCCTGCTGTGAGGTACCCACAGAAGAGGCGCCCTGGCCGGTATCCACTGTCCCGCCGGACTGGGTTACTCCGCTTCCAGAAGAAACAGAACTGCCCGAGCCTCCGCCCCTGCTAAAAACAGGAATGGAATCTTCCCAGGAAGACGAGACGGGAGGTGCAGCGAAGCCGCCTTCTCCTGAAGAGGTCTGCGCAGACTCAGGAGAAGGACCGGTATAGGAGGGGGAGTTCGCATCTCCCTCAGGCAGATTTTGCTCTTCAGTGCCCGGGCTTACAGCAGTAGAAGACACGCCTGAACGATCTGATGCTCTGCCAAGAAAGAAAAGAAGCAACCCCAGCAACAGAAGCAGAAGCAAAATAAGAGCCAGTATCCACCAGATTTTTTTCTTTTTTGAATCTTGTTCTTCGTACATAACAGATTTTTTTACTGGCGTATCAGACGCAGTGTCCTGTCGAGCTCCTCGCCGCCGCGCAAGACGGCTTCTTCCACCCTGGCGCGCCCGGAGGTGACGGACTCTATCATCTCGCGCCAGATACCGGCGGACACATCCGGCAGTATGTCGTTCCATACTTTCATGCGTATGGCCGAATCATAAAAAACCTCTCTAAAGGCATCGTTTGGGCGCGAAGAGATGAGTTCGCGGCGGGCAGGAACGAGACCGGAGAGATTGGCCACCGCAGAAGAAGCGGAGTTGTCCGTCAGGGCAAGGGCGGCAATAAACGCGCCAGTCAAGTCATGACTGCCCCTGGGTATGGCCACGGCATAAACGCGCCCGAAAGAAACCGGCCTCTCTGCCGTCCTTACCTGCGGCAAAGTGGCGACATCAAAGTTGAGGTTTGGATTTTTCTCCCGTACCAAAGAAAGCTCCGAGGCGTACCCGAAGTAGAGCGCAAGATCACCGGCCGAAAACTCCGAAAGCGAGTCTCCCAGAGACCTGTTCCAGGAGTAATGGGGCTTGGTCGGATTTGAAAACTCCGTATAGAAAAGAAGGGCCGCATTGGCAGGCACCAGAACCTGCCCCTGCCTGTCGGACAAAACAGAGGAAAGAGACCCGTCTGATGACATGCTGACTATGTTTCCGCCGGCCTGCATGATAAGGAGAGATAAAATATCCTTGGCATGCATTATATTGGCGTATTCACCCAGAGCTACGGCTTCCCGCACTATATTGAAAGCGCCATCCCGCACGGTAAAAGCCGCAGCAAAGTTGTAAAACTCGTCCCAAAAAGCGGGAGGGGAGACGAGCCCGCCGGTGGCCAAAATGTCCCTGTTCCAAAACATGACCATTGGGTCAAGGTACATCGGAAAGGCCAAAAAGCCCGCAGGGCGCAGGAAAACTTCTCCCGCTTCCACATAAGCCGTCCTAAACTGCCTCTCGGACATACTCTCATACGGTATGGGCACCATGCGCGTTGAGTTGGAAAGGATTCTCTCGTGGCTTGCAATGACAAGATCCGGCCCGCGGTTTTCGGAAAGGGCCCTTATAAGCTCTGAATCGAACTCCGACTCTCTTATCTCCACATACTGGAGGGAAAAGCGCCTGTCGGCTACGAGGTTGGATTCAGCCAGCACATTGCTCCACGTGCTCTGGGGCATTGTACCCCACACCACCATGTAGGCGGTCGACTGGCCGCGGCCGGAAGACATTGAGAAAAACATAACGCCTATCAGTATGAAAGCACCGAATATTCCCGTGAGGATAAGTTGAAATTTTGTCATCCGGATTTAATTATATAATTTATCGGACACTTTTCTCCCCCACTATTCCCCAGTGGTGATCCCCCGCCGGAGCGTCCGCAATTTGCCCTATGTTTAGCCTGCGCAAAATCTCGACCACCCTTTCGCGCGGCACGACATGGTCTTTGTCCGGGCCAAGACCCGAAAAAGAATCGCTCCAGTCCACCACCAGTATCCGCCCGTGAGTTCTCAAAACTCTTACCGCCTCTTGGAGAAGCGCCTCCTTGTCCCCCGCCTGAAAAAGAATGTTTGAAACAATGACGCAGTCCATCTCGCCGTCATGAAAATGAGAGCCGTGCCTCTTCTCTATATCGCCCCACACGGTTTTTATATGATCCAGGCCGCGCGCTTTTGCCTCGCGCTCCACCTTCTCCAAAAGAGACTTCTGCACATCAACGGCATAGACCTTGCCGCCGGGCACCACAAAACGCGCGGCGGCAAAGGCATAAGCTCCGGCACCCGCGCCAAAGTCGGCCACTTTCATGCCGGGCGCAAGGCCGAGTATGGGAACTATTTTTTCTGGATTAGAAAAGGACATTGTTTATCGGAGCGGTTTTGAAATACAAAACTTCCCGCATGAATAAAATTATACCCGAAAATCAAAATACAAACACAGTTTTATCAGAGGTTATCTAAATGCAAACGGCTTGGGCCAGAAAATCCCCGTCGCGCAGTTTCATAATCCTCACTCCCTGCGTCTGCCTGCCCAAGACCGGAACCTCGTTGGTGCCGGTGCGTATAACCTGGCCTTTTTTGGAAATCGTAACAAGCTCGTCCTCGTCGCTTGAGATGATGGCGGACGCCATGAGAGCGCCGGTCTTTGAGGTAATTTGCGCCGTCTTGATGCCGCTTCCGCCGCGCTTCTGCAGCTTGTATTCGGATATGGAGGTTTTTTTGCCGTAACCGTGCTCGGATACCACCAAAAGATTGACCTTATCTTCGTCTCCTTTGGCTACTGCCTGGGTGCCTATGATGCTGTCTCCCTTGGCAAGCTTCATCACCCTCACCCCGCCTGCCGCGCGGCCCATTTCGCGCACATCCTTCTCTGCAAACCTGATAGACTGCCCGCGCGCGGTAGCCATGATGATGGAGTCGCCGGAAGAGACTATAGAGACAGATTGGAGCCTGTCTCCGGCCTGAAGCTTGATGGCAATGATGCCCGAAGAGCGCACATCCTTGAAGCTGTCGGCTTTGACCTTCTTGCCCACGCCGTTTTTGGTAACCATAAAGAGAGAGAGGCCCTGGGTTGCTTTGGCACTCTTTGGCACGGGCAGTATGGAAGTTACCTTCTCATCTTCGGAAAGTGCGATGAAGTTCATAATGGACTTGCCGCGGGTGGCTCTTTTGCCTTCGGGCAAATCGTACATCTTTATCTGGTAGGCCTTGCCTTTATCGGTAAAGAAAAGCAGTTCGGAATGAGTGGAAGAAGTAAGGAAGTTGGTAACAAAATCTTCTTCTTTGGTGTTGAGGTCAACCACGCCAACGCCGCCGCGCTTCTGCTTGCGATATTCGTCAGGCGAAGTTCTCTTCACATATCCGCCCTGGGTGAGCACCAATGTCTGCTCGGTGTCTTCTATCAAGTCTTCCGGAGAGAAAGACTTGGCGGCGTGCTTCACCACCTTGGTGCGGCGGTCATCTCCAAACTTCTCCACCACAGCCGCCATCTCATCTTTGATGATGCCAAGCATTTTCTTTTTGCTTGCCAATATTTCGCTAAGCTCTTTGATGAGAGCCTGGATGCTTTTGAGTTCGTCTTCTATTTTCTTGCGTTCAAGTCCAGCAAGCTTCTGCAGTTTCATCTCCAAAATGGCAGAGGCCTGAATGTCGGAAAACTTGAAAGTCTTCATCAAAGCCGCCTTGGCTGTCTCCACATCTTTTGACTTCTTGATGACGGCGATAATCTCGTCTATATGATCGAGAGCCTTTTTGAGGCCAAGCAGTATATGCTCGCGTTCTTTGGCGCGGGTAAGGTCGTACTCGGCGCGGCGGCGCACCACTTCGGTGCGGTGCTTTACAAACTCTCCCACCAGGTCCCGAAGCGCGAGAGTCTGGGGTACGCCGTCAACAAGCGCCACCAGGTTGAAGTGGAAGGTGTCTTCTATGCGGGTGTGCTTGTAAAGAGCGTTGAGGACTTTTTGGGGCTGGGAGCCTGACTTGAGCTCTATCACTATCCTGATGTCCTTGGTGGACTCGTCGCGCATGTCGCGTATGCCTTCTATCTTTTTCTCCCTCACCAGATCGGCGATGTTTTGTATAAGATCGGCTTTGTTTACGCGGTACGGCAATTCGGTAACAACTATCTGGTATTGCCCGAGCTTTGACTCAACAATTTCGGCAACACCTCTCACCACCACGCCGCCGCGGCCCGTGGAGTACGCATGGTGCAAATCTTCCGCCCCAAAAATGATACTGCCCGTAGGAAAATCGGGACCTTTGATAAATTGCAAAAGATCTTCGGTGGAACATTCCGGATTGTCTACAAAATAAGAAACCGCCGCGCCCACTTCGCGCAGATTGTGCGGAGGAATGTTGGTGGCCATGCCCACGGCAATGCCCATGGTGCCGTTCAGGAGAAGGTTGGGCACTGCGGCAGGAAGCACGGATGGCTCCTGCTTTCTGCCGTCATAGTTTGGCCTGAAGTTTACGGTGTTTTTGTCAATGTCCGCCAACAGCTCGCCTGAAATCTTGGACATCTTGGCCTCCGTGTACCTGTAGGCCGCCGCGGCATCGCCGTCTATAGAGCCGAAGTTTCCCTGGCCAAGGACCAGCGGATAGCGGGTGGAAAAATCCTGGGCAAGCTTCACCAAAGCGTCGTACACCGAGGCATCGCCGTGCGGGTGGTAGTTACCGAGCACCTCTCCCACCACGGTTGCCGACTTCCTGAACTTGGCGCTTGAGCTAAGGCCCATCTCATGCATGGCAAAAAGAATCCTCCTGTGCACGGGCTTCAGGCCATCGCGCACGTCAGGCAAGGCTCTGTCGGTAATAACCGACATGGCGTAGTCGAGATACGACTCCTTCATCTCCGTTACTATGGAGCGGACAATGATGCCTTTATCGTTTGTATTCTGCTTTTCGTTTTCTGGCTGGGACATGTGTTTTATTGCTCGGACTCAGACTCGGCCACGGAATCATCCTCAATTTCTGCTTCCGTCCCTGCATCCATAGCAGTATCAAAATCATCCTGTACGGAAACACTTGCGGAAACATCAGCAGTATCGGTCTGGACTGCGCCCTCGATAGGCCTCATTTTCTCGTATTCGGAATCAAGGTCAATACCCGAAAGTATTTCCGAAAGCTCCGTGCCCGCATTTGAAAACACCGAAGCAAGGTTTGACTTGATGGAAGCAAAGGGAGACGGAGCCTTGGTGCGGCTCACCTGCGCTTTTTCCGCCCTCTCTCCTCCGGCCACCTCAATAGAGTGCGGAAAAATAACAAAACCCCACACCAAAGCGATGGAAGCGGTGATGGCAAGAGCCGTCACAAAAGAGAAGGCGTGCTTCTGCCCGCTCGGCCTCTGTCTTATCTTTTCTATATATCCCAATATCTTGTCCATTTATTTAGTTTGTTTGGGGCAAAAGTACCACTACATCTCCCTCTTTGCCTTCCAGGTCTTTCTTCTTCAAGGTGAGCTTGTCCATCTGCTCGGCTTTTTCTTCTCCGGCGGCTTTGAGAAAACTTGCAAGGTTCGGGTCTTTTGCGCCGTCAAAGAAAGTGGGCACGATGAGAGACGGCTCAAGCTTTACGGCCAATTTTGACGCGTCCAGAGGGGAAAGAGTGCCTTCTCCGGAAACCGGCACAAAGAGTATGTCTATCTCCTGCAATTCCTCGGCGGCCTTGCCCGAAATACCCGCCACATCGCCCAAAGCGCCAAGAAAACACAAATTCATATTTTCCAAAGTCATGAGGTACACGGTGTTTATGCGCTCCTCGCCGCCGTAACTGCTCTTGGCGGGGTAGCCCTTTATGAAAACTCCGCCTATCTCATATTCGCCAGGGCCGTTTATGACAAAAGGATTTTTATCGGCACGGGAGACTGCGTCGGCTCCGTTTGTGTCCCTGTCGTTTAAGGAAATGAGGGCGATGTCCGCGCCAAAGCGCGCACCCTTGATCTTTGAGTCTTTGGAAATGGGATTGACCGCCACAACGGTATCGCCGAAGGCGATTTTGACGAAGCCCAGGCCGTAAAATGAAATTACCATAACGCCTCTTATTGTAACATAGAGATGCTTATTTTTCCACGGGATAAGGCGGCCGAAAAACGGCTATAAATATCGGCTTTATGGATTATAGGTGTTTTGTTGTTGACAAAAAATTGGTATTGGTATATAATAAGGGGAGAGGTTACGGAATTCGTCTGTAACCCCCGAACCTGGCTGATGCCAACTGCCCATCCCAGTGCAACCACTGGTAGACAAACTCCGTGATTGCGGAGTGGGGCGCAAAGGGTCCCGCACAAAACATCGTGCGGGACCTTTTCTCATTCTCATTTTATATTTTTCATCTCACTAATTGCTTTTTTGGCCTTAAAATGCTAAACTTGCGGCCGTTTTGGTGCGAAATTACAAGTAAAACATTAATAGGCTTTTGTATCCCCTGTTGGGAGAAGGTTTGACTCTGCAGTTACGAGAGACAACAGGGCCGAAGGCGTACAAAAAATGGAAAGAACAACTGAAGAAGAAGCAAAGACCAAAAACGCTTCTTTGATGTCCAAACTTGCGGCAGACATCGCCGCCCCCCCAAAAACTGACGATCTGGTGGAGGGTATCGTTATATCAATAGACCCGGGTGCGGTTTATGTGGACCTCGCACCGTTTGGCACAGGCATCATATACGGCCGAGAGTACATAGTGGCCCGCGACATCATTAGGAAGATAAATGTCGGGGACTCCGTGGCAGGCAAAGTTATAGGCACCGACAACAAAGACGGATATATAGAAATATCCCTCAAGGAAGCGCGCCAGGCTCTTATCTGGAGTGAAGCAGAAGATGCCATAAGAGACAAAACCAAGTTCGAGCTTCAGGTGACGGATGCCAACAAAGGCGGACTCATTATGCTATGGCAGGGCATACAGGGCTTCCTGCCCGCTTCCCAGCTTTCTGCAGATCACTACCCGAGAGTGTCTGACGGAGACAAGGACAAGATACTGGAAGAGCTCAAGCGCCTGGTGGGAGAAAAGCTCACCGTCTCAATCATCGCCGTCATGCCCAAGGAGGGCAAGCTCATCTTCTCCGAGAAGAGCGAGGGCGAGAAAGTAAAGAGCAACCTCATAGACAAATACGCCCTTGGAGACGAGCTGGTGGGAGAAGTAACAGGCATCGTTGACTTCGGCATATTCGTCAAGGTGGAAGACGGCCTTGAAGGCCTGGTGCATATATCTGAAATGGATTGGGGCCTGGTGGAGCACCCAAGAGTGCTTGCCAAGGTTGGCGACAGGGTGAAAGTGAAGGTCATAGACATCAAGGACGGTAAGATATCCCTCTCCATCAAGGCCTTGACCCAAAACCCGTGGGTTGAAGCGGAGAAGAAATACAAGAAGGGAGACACCGTCAAAGGTGTTGTCATCAAGTTCAACAAGCACGGCGCGCTGGCTTCCATTGAGGAAGGCGTTGCGGGTCTGGTGCACATCTCCGAGTTTGGAAGCGAGGAAAAACTTCGCGAGAAGCTAGACCTCGGCAAGGTGTATCCGTTCAAGATTTCTTTCTTTGATCCCAAGGAGCAGAAGATGGCGCTCTCTTTCGCCGATCCTTCCGAAGAGCAGAAAGCGAACGACTAAGCCGGATATAAAATTCTAAAAGCAACACAACACAGAGCCGCCCCCTTCGGGGGCGGCTCTGTGTTGTGTTGCGTCATTCTTTTGAATTGAAAGCATTGATAGCGGCAACAAAACTCTCGCCGATAATAACCTCAAGAGCCTCAACCGCTTTTTTTACGGACTTCTTGACCACGAGCTGTTCGTCTTTTTTGAATTCGCCGAGTACCAGTTTTACCACCTTGTCGCCGTCCTTGAGCTTCTTTGCATTGCCGTGCCTGTCCGCAGGGGCCACCCCTATCCTTATCCTGGCAAAGTCGCGCGTCTTTATGTGCTTCATGATGGAATCAACTCCCTTGTGCCCGCCCGCTCCCCTGGCAAACACGAGCCTCAGGGAGCCCAAAGGAAGGTCCAGTTCGTCATGCACCACCACAAGGTTCTTTGCGGCCGTCTGGCTTTTTATAAAGAGCGCGGCCGTCTGCCCCGATTGGTTCATAAAAACCTCCGGCAAAACAAGTACGGCCTTCCTGCCCCCGATAACGGCGTTTGCCTTGAGAGCTTTCATCTTTTTGTCCGCGCTCCAAACGGCATCGTACTTTTTTGCCAGAGCAAGGACGGCGTCCCTGCCCACATTGTGCCGGCTGCCTTCGTATTCTTCTCCCGGATTTCCCAGACCTATTACGGTAAATGTCATCAACATTCATTCTACAACGATAAAGCCTTGCCACCAAGACGCACTTGGTCTTACAATGATGCGCAAATGCACGAGACTGAAACCAAAAAATCAGAACAAAAGAAGGGCGGATGGTTGCGGGATATTTTGGTTTTTGCGGGACTCATAGTTTTTGTCATCATTCCTTTCAGGATTTTTGTGGCACAGCCCTACATAGTGGACGGATGGTCCATGGATCCCACCTTCCGCTCGGGCGAGTACCTGATAGTTGACCAGATATCCTTCCGATTGCGCGAGCCGGTGCGCGGAGAAGTGGTGGTGTTCAAATATCCCAAAGACCCGAGAAAATATTTCATAAAGAGGATCATCGGCCTGCCGGGAGAAACCGTCATCATAAAGGAGGGTGTCGTGTCGGTGGTTGACGCGGAGGGTAAAACACTCTCCCTCAACGAGCCGTTCGTGGCCTTTTTCAAGAATGACGACAACGCCGAGTACGTCCTCGGCCGGACCGAATTTTTTGTCATGGGAGACAACAGAATAGGCAGTGCCGACTCGCGCCTGTGGGGCGCACTGCCGGAGCAAAATATCGTGGGCAGGCCTCTCTTTTCCCTATTTCCAGTAAGCCGCATATCCGTACTGCCCGGAGACGCAAGCAAGACGATTGTTGAAGATGAAAACCACTAAGGCGGAGCAAAACGAACCCGTGACGAAAGAGAGGCAAAGAGCCGAACTTTTGCCATGGAGAACCATACAAAACAAAGCCGAAGAGGTGGCGGCGTATTTCGGCTTCAACCCGATAGACCCGTCCGTGCCGGGAAAACAGGACAGAGCATACGGATCATCTCTCGAAAAAGACGACCCGTTCGGGCCGCCGCAAAAACAGCTCATTTATCTTGAAGACAAAATCGCTTTGCTCAGAAGATACTCGGCGGACAACTGGGCTTCCCTGCCCCATCCGCTGTTTCTTGTAAGCTCGGCTTCCTCGGCCGGAGAAACGGTCGTGCACCTCGATATCATAGGCATGACGGGCACGGCCGCCGAGGCCCTGCTCGCCCAGACCGCCCTCTCCATACTCTCCTCCCACGGAGAAAAAGATATGCGCTTCACCTTAAACAGCGTGGGCGACAGAGAGTCGGCGAGCGACTTTGACCGCGGACTAAACTCCTTCATAAAAAAGAACATGCCGCTCATGCCGGACAGCGTAAAGAAAATAATCCGCGACAACAGCTATGCCTTTCTCAACGACAAGCGCCTCGGCGAATCGCCCTTTGCCGATCGCTCCCCCAATTCAATCTCCACCCTGTCATCATCGGCAAGAGAACATTTCAAGGAAGTGATTGAATACATAGAGGCCTTGGGAGCACCGTACGAGATGAGCCATTCCCTGCTTGTGTGGAGACAGGCTTCCTCCCAGATAGCTTTTGAGATACGTTCGGAAGAAGAAGACAAGGTCCTGGCCCAGAGCATAAGATACTCCCCTCTGACAAAAAAAATGGGCTTCAAAAGAGAGCTTCCGGCCCTGACCTGCGCCATATCCATAAAGCAATCCAAATCGGCAAAAAAGAAACTGCCCGAGCCCCTGTTCCACTTCGTACAGCTAAGCTATGCAGCCAAACTGCAGACCCTGCCCATCATAGAGTGCCTGCGCAAAGAGGAAATACCGGTGCTCTTTTATCTATCAAGGGACAAGCTAAGCGGCCAGCTGACCCCCTCGGGCACCGCCAAGACGCCCTATCTTCTGCTCATGGGCCACAAGGAGGCCCTGGATAAGACTATTATCGTGCGAAACGAGGAGACCAGGTCCCAGGAAATAGTGGCTGTAAAGGACCTATCCGGGCACCTGCATAAAATTACCAAAAAGTACCGGGGAAATTAGGCCGAAGATAAGGCAATTGACCCCTAAACTTAGGCGTGTTAGAGTAGCCAGACCATGATAAATGTAGAGGTAACAAAACAGGGCACCGAGAACAATCTCGGTCTTTTGCGCCGCTTTTCCAAGCGCATGCAGGGCTCCGGCAACCTGTCCGCTTTGAGAAGCCGCCGATATTCCCAGAGAAACATTTCTGAGAACGTAAAGAAAAAGAGAACCCTCAAAGTGCTCAAGAAGCGCGAAAATATAAAAGAGGCCATAAAGCTCGGCAAAATAGTCCCCCATGCCAAAACCAAAGGCCGCAGATAAAAGAAAGAAAAGAGGCGATACAGGCGCCCCGCGTACGCGGGGCGCCGACTCTTTTGGCCCTTCCCTATCCCTAAAAAACACCACTTCAAAGCGCCTGCCTCCTCTCCCCTTTGAAGAAATGAAGAACGCAGTCCTCGGCAAAAGATACGCTCTCTCTCTTGTGGTTGCCGGAGATGCACTGACCCGCAGACTCAATCGCACCTACCGAGGCAAGGACAAGCCGGCGGATGTGCTATCTTTTCCTTTGAGCAAGGAGAGCGGCGAGATATTTTTGAACCCCGGTCTTGCGGAAAAAAAAGCAAAAAAGTTTTCCATGAGCGGCAGTGGATTCATCGGTTTTTTGTTTATCCACGGTTTACTGCATTTGAAGGGCTTCGAACACGGGGTTAGAATGGAGAGAGCAGAGAAACGCATGTGCGAAAAATTCGGACTGAAGTGAACTTGAGATAAAAGTCGAAAAACAAATGCGTCTGCCGTACACACCAAATGCAAGCACGCATAGCAACAGGCATAGACGTAGGCACCCATCGCATTAAGGCGGTCATCGCCGAGCGTTCCAGAGACGGCGGAGCGCCGAGGATAATAGGCACCGGCTCTTCCGAGTCCAAGGGCCTGCGCCACGGCTATGTGGTAAACGTTGACGAAGCGGCGCGCTCCATCAGGGCCGCGGTGGCCGAGGCCGAGCGCATGGCAGACGTTAGCGTATCGGAAGCGGTGCTCTCCGTGGGCGGCATAGGCCTCTCCTCCATCACCGCCACAGGCTCGCTTTCCGTGGCAAGATCCGACAACGAAATAACCGAGGACGACATGGAGCTTGTCCAGCACATAGCGGAAGAATCCATACCGCCTGCGGAAATACAAAACCGGCGGATAATCTACTCCATTCCCATTGAATACAGAGTGGACAAGAAGCACGCCCTGGGAAGCCCTGCCGGAATGCAGGGCACGGAGCTTGGCGTAACGATGCTTTTCATAACATGCCTTGAACACCACATACGCGACCTGGTGGAAGCGGCGGCGGAAGCGGGCATTGAAGCCACAGACGTGGCGGCCGCACCCATTGCCGCAAGCCTGGTTACGCTTTCCCGCGCCCAAAAAGTGGCAGGATGCGTGCTGGTAAACATCGGCTCCGAAACTCTTTCCATAACGGTATTTGAAAACGACATGCCGGTATCACTTGAAATACTGCCCGTGGGCTCTACCGACATCACCCACGACATAGCCCTCGGCATGAAGGTATCCCTTGAAGAAGCCGAGACGGTAAAGAAAGGCGGCTTCGCCCCGCGCGACTATCCGCAAAAAAAGCTTGACGACATCATGGCCTCAAGGCTCTCAAACATATTTTCCGCCGTGGATACACACCTCAAGCGCCTCGGCCGCTCGGGCCTTCTGCCTGCGGGCATCATTATCACCGGAGGCGGGGCAAGCATCGCCAACATAAAAGAACTCGCCGAAAGCTCCCTGCGCCTACCCTCGCGTGTGGCCCATATCCAAGTCAGCGACTCTGCAAAAAACAAAGACTCCGTCTTTGCGGTGGCATACGGCCTCTGCATCATAGGTCTTCACAGCGGAAGAAAGGGGCCGCTAAAGCTTGGCGGTTCGGGACGGGGCTTTTCCAGGACAGTCGGCAGATTTTTCAAAAAAGCGGGAGAGATGTTTTCAAAGTTTTTGCCCTAGGCGTTTTTTCTCCAAAAGATAGGTAGTAAGACCGCCCGCAACCAACTTTGGTTGCGGGCGGCTTGGCGTTCTCACACCATCACACGCTCATCTGCGCCTGCTTCTGACCCCCTTCCGGAGCCAGAGAACTCACCGACGAGAACAGGGTCATCCTGCCCTTGCCGATGATGGCGGCACTGCACGGGTGAATAGAGCCACCCGGACGAGCGTTCATCGAGGCCTTGAGCCGGCCTGCCACGAAGGGCAGGAGGTGCTCCATGGCGGCAAGGCCGCACAGTACGAAGACCGTGTCAGGCCCGCGGGGCGAGGCCAGAAGACTGTCCATGCGGAGGCACATCTTCTTGAACCTCCCCTCGTCTTCGGGCCTTGCGCCGCTCCGAACCTCCAGGAGTTCGGACCAGACCACATGGCCGATGCGGGAAAACCGCGAGGCCAGGGTCCTGCCCGCTTCCTCAGCGAAGGGAGCGGAGGAGCACACCACGAGCGATCGCCCGAAGTCCTCCGAGCCGAAGGAGCGGATGCGCCGCTCCAGCTGGTTGCGCCCGAGGAGAGAAGACTCTCCCATGTCGGACTGGTGGTGAGGATGGGTGATGAGAACCACCTTGCTAACTCCCATGTGCTACTCCAGGATGAAGGTGTAAAAAACGGTACTGCGGGAACCTACAAGCGCACATCTCCCCTAATTATATTCCTTTTTGGCTCGGCTGTCAAGCCGCTTGCCAAAGGGGTAATGCGGGCGTAGTATGGTGGCCAATCATTAGAAGAAAAAAGCCCTTGGGAAAGGGCAAAAACAGACAGAAAAACATGCCTCAGATAAAACCGGATTTTGAAACATTTGCGCGGATAAAGGTCATCGGAGTGGGCGGCTCGGGCAGAAATGCCGTAAACCACATGGTGAACTCCAAGGTCAAGGGCGTGGACTTCATCGCCGTAAACACGGATGCCCAGGACTTGCACCATTCCCTGGCCAAGAAGAAAGTGCACATCGGCAAGAACCTCACGCGAGGTCTTGGAACCGGCATGAATCCGGAACTCGGACAGAGAGCTGTTGAAGAAACCAAGGAAGAGATGCAGGAGGCCATCAAGGGCGCCGACATGGTGTTTGTGGCCTGCGGTATGGGCGGAGGCACCGGCACCGGCGCGGCCCCCACCATCGCCAAGATCGCCCGCGACCTGGGCTGTCTCACTGTAGCTGTCGTGACCAAGCCTTTCTCCTTTGAGGGCCAGCAGAGAATGCGCATCGCCGAGCAGGGTTTGGAGGAACTTAGAAAATCCGTGGATGCGATCATCATCATTCCCAACGACAGACTCCTCGGCATCATAGACAAAGACACTACCGCCAGAAACGCTTTTGCCATGTCTGACGAAATACTGCGCCAGGCGGTTGAGAGCATATCCGACCTCATCACCATGCCGGGTATCATCAACATAGACTTCGCGGACATCAAGGCCATCATGGAAGACGCAGGACCTGCTCTCATGGGCATAGGCTCGGCAAGCGGCGAGGGACGGGCAATGGAGGCGGCAAAGCAGGCTATAAACTCTCCCCTGCTTGAGGTTTCAATCGCGGGAGCAAAGGGCGTGCTCTTCTCTATCTTCGGCGGAGACGACCTTACCATGTTTGAGATACAGGATGCGGCCAAGGTTATCACCGAATCCGTTGACCCCAACGCCCGCATTATATTCGGTACGGTAAGAGACGAGAAGCTCAAGAAGAACGAAATCAAGATTACCGTCATTGCCACGGGCTTCCCTGAAGGGGCTTTGGTAAAAAGCTCTCTTTTCCCCATGCGCGAGGAGGAACCCGCCAAGAAAGGTAAAATATTCAACACCATCTCCGCTCCCAAAGTAGAGGAAAAAGAAGAGAAACAGCCGGAAGTAAAAAAAGAAGAAGAGCCCGCACCAAGGCCCGCCACCACGGACGACGAGGATGACGACTGGGTAGTGCCCTCTTTTCTCAGGCGCTCAAAGCTCAAATAATACCCATTGAAGGGCGGGGGCAAAAAAGGTAAGCTAAAGCCCTATGCATGATCTGGTAATCGTTGGCGGCGGGCCAGCAGGAGTATCTGCGGCAGTGTACGCGGCCCGCAAAAAACTAAAGACCGTTTTTATAACCGAATCCTTCGGCGGACAAAGTCTGGATTCCGAAGACATACAAAACTGGATAGGCACTCCCCACATATCCGGTCGCGGCTTGGCCGAGATTTTTGAGAATCATCTGCGCGAATATGCGGGAGATACTGTGGACATAGCCTTGGGAGAAAGGGTGGAGAAAGTGGAGCGAATAGACGGCGGCTTTGCCATAACAGCCGGAGGAAAGAGATATGAAGCCCGGGCACTGCTTGTTACCACAGGCTCTGTAAGAAGAAAGCTTGATATAAAAGGAGCGGAGGAGTTTGAGAACAAGGGCATCACCTACTGTGCGTCTTGCGACGGCCCGATGTTTGCGGACAAGAACGTGGTAGTGATAGGCGGAGGCAACGCGGGTTTTGAGACCGCCGCACAGCTTTTGGCTTATACAAAAAGCGTAACCCTGCTTCAGCGCAGTGACCGATTCAGAGCAGATGAAATGACTGTTGAAGCCGTGCTTGCAAACCCCAAGATGAAAGCGGTTTTGAATGCCGAGCCAGTGGAGG
>CAZKKF010000012.1:20796-21734 GCA_964553285.1 uncultured Candidatus Saccharibacteria bacterium
AAGGGAGACAAGTTTGTGAGCGCCTTGGTTTACAGAGACACTCTGTCGGGCGAGCTTGTGGAAATACCCACAGAGGGCGTGTTTGTGGAAATAGGACTCATACCAAACTCCGGTCTGGTAAAGGAGCTTGTGGAAATAAACCAATACGGACAGATAGTGATAGACCCCCTTACCCAGTCCACCAGCGCCCACGGCATCTGGGCGGCGGGAGACGTAACGGATGTGCTGTATCACCAAAACAATATCGCTTCGGGAGACGGCGTGAAAGCCCTGGAAGATATATACATGTTCCTGCGGGCGGGCGGCAGCAGGAAAAATACCGACTTCAGATAGTTTCTATAAAAAGAGCGGGCCGCCGAGACTTTAAGTCTCGGCGGCCCCTTGCCCTGTTTTCGTTTTAGCCTCCGTTGGGAGGCCTGACTGGCCCTCCTCCACAGCAAGGCACCACCATGGTGGTGCCTCCCCTGGGCTTGTCCATCTGGTCCCAGATGTACGCGCCCAGGAAGCCGGTAGCCACAAGGCCGGTGATGGTCCAAAATACTTGTTTTCCGGACATGCCGCTAGGCCTCACCTCCACAGGATCCCGGCGGCGGGTGCGATCCACAACCAAGTGGACCACAGTATCCCCTCGCGTGCGTGACACGCCGGACTGCTGCTGGCCTGCCATAACACTAGGTGGCGCAGGGTCTGGAACCACAACCTCTCTAGCAAGTACCCCTGGTGCGGGGAAATCGTCATAGATGACGTTTCCGCAGGAGAGAGTCAACACCCACCGGGACAGGTTGCTGTCCCAGAGGCACATCTCGTCCTTTGCGAAATCCCTGCTCCACCTGATGACATCAAGTACCGGGGCCGCGCCGTTCTTTACAACAAGACGCGACATCCTGGCTTTGCCCTTGGGACACGGGGCCACGACGAGTGAGGCCACATAGGCGGAG
>CAZKKF010000013.1:0-21268 GCA_964553285.1 uncultured Candidatus Saccharibacteria bacterium
GTGTGCCTAAGGCACACACAAGTATAGGTTATGAAGGTACTTCCTCCGTAACCGTGTATCTACCCCCCATTATATACCTAAAGAGGGGGGAAGTCAATGTGGATGTGGATAAATGGACTTTCTGGGGCTTTGTTAGGCCTTTTTGGTGTTGGCAAAGACTACTAGCAGGGGGGCGGCGAGGCAGAGGGAGGAGTAGGTGCCCACTATGGTACCTACGAGGAGAAGCATAGCGAAGTTGAAGGTGGCCTGACCGCCAAAGATGACCAGAGCGAGCAGGGTCAGAGCAAGAGTAAGAGAGGTGTTTAGGGAGCGGCCGAGGGTAGCATGCAGGCTTGTGCCAACTGTGATACCGAAGTCTTCTCTTGTGCCGCGCTCGTTGTTTTGCATTCCCCTTTCCCTGACGCGGTCAAAGACCACTATGGTGTCGTGCACAGAGTAGCCGAGGATGGCAAGTATTGCCGAGACAAAGAGCAAATCAATTTCGGCACCGGTGATGTAGCCGAGTACCACGTATGCTCCGAAGCAAACTATGATGTTGTGTACCAGAGAAACAATTGTCGCCATACCATACTTCCACGAAGAAACCGGCTTTGAAACTTTTCTGAAAGCAAAGGATATGAAAAGCACTATGCACAAGACCACCACGGCAATGGCTCTGTAGGCTTTGCTGGTAAGAGCATCGCCTATGGTGGGACCTATGAGAGTGGAGCGCACCAATTCCGACTCGGGCACTATGGAGAGAAGAGTTTCTTCAAGGGAAGCTTTTTCCGCTTCTTCAAAAACCTGCGCTCGCACAGTAATACCGGTCTCTCCTGCCCCGCGCACAGAAGACACCTCAAAGCCCGCCTGGCGCAAAGAGGCGGCGACTTCAACCGGATCAACGGCGGTGCTTCCCGATACCTCAACCAGTGCGCCGCCGGTGAAGTCCAAACCCATGTTTACACCCAAGATTAGAGGCGCGGCAATGGAGGCTGCCATGAAGAGCGCCGCCAGAGAAAAGAATATGTTTTTGTATTTAATTATTGTCATTGGTTTTTCCTGAACTTACTCCCGCAGAAAAAAGAAACCTGCCGGCGGAGCTGTCTTTTGCGGGAATAACGGCAAAGAGCAGAGTGCGCGAAATGGTAATGGCGGTGAGCAAAGATACAAACACCCCAAGACCCAAGACCAGAGCAAAGCCTTTGATGGCCGAAGTGCCTATCCAAAAGAGCACGGTAGCGGTGATGATGGTGGAAGTGTTTGAATCTCTGATGGAGAGCCATGCGCGGCGGAAGCCTTCTTCGGCGGAGTCTTTTATGGAGCGGCCGCGGGCGAGCTCTTCTTTCATTCTTTCAAAGATCAGAATGTTTGAGTCTATGGCCATCCCGATGGAGAGCACGAAGCCGGCAATGCCTGCGGCGGTGAGTGTAACGGGGATGAGCTTGAACAGAGCAAGAGACATGATGACATAGATGCCGAGGGCCACCACTGCAACAATGCCGGGCACTCTGTACCAGAGTATGAGAAACAGGGAGATGGCGATGGTGCCGATGAGGCCCGCCAAGAGCCCCTTGGTGAGAGCGTCTCTGCCCAAAGTGGGGCCGACTTTTTGGGAGCCGATGAGCTCTATGGGTACGGGCAGTGCGCCGTAGTTTAGGTTTTCCACCATTGACCTTGCTTCGGAAGCGGTAAAGGTGCCGGTGATGTCCGCCGAGCCGTCATATATTGGCGACTGTATGACAGGGAGAGAAACGGGCGCGCCGTCCAGGAAAATGCCGAGTATCTTGCCGATGTTGTTTTCTGTGATGGAGCGGAAGAGTTCCCTGCCCTCGTCGTTGAAGGTGAGGTTTACGGCAGGGGCTCCGGTGGTGGGATCAAAGACGAGCTGGGCTCTTGAGAGAAACCTGCCGGTGAGGCCAGTGGAAGCAAAAGCGCTCATTATGTCTTCTGCGGCAACTTCCCTTCCGGAAGAAAGAGCGGAGAGCAAAGATGCCTGTGCGCCGTCTCTCTCAAGCATGAACTCAAGCACGGGAGTAGCGCCGATTTGGGCCACGGCCATGGAGACATCGGTGATACCGGGAAGCTCCACCAATAGGCGCTCTTCGCTACCCGCACCAAGACCGAGGTCTGCGGTCTCTCTTTGCACCAGAGGCTCCGACACGCCAAAGACATTCACCCGCCTCTCTATGACATCGCGAAGGACTGAGAGAGAACCGCTCACATCGCCGGGCGAGAGATCTGATACATCGGCGCGGTAAACAAGCTCCGTACCGCCAACCAGATCAAGGCCGAGAGAAAAAGGAAAGCGTGCGGACAAAGCGTTGCCCTCTTTTTGGGACAACACCAAACCCCAGCACAAAAGGGCCGAAGCTATGATTATTAAGACCGCCGATATCCTATATTTCATGAAGATTTTACGAAAGACTCGTACCGGCCGGAGAGATTTTTGAAAGCCTCCAGGGACCGGTGCTGGTATTCATAGCCGTACATATTAGTTATTTTTGAGCCGTCCACAAGTATGGGGTAGGAATACGACTTCCAGGCGCCTTTTGCGGTGGGCACTTTGCCCAAGGAAAGATGCCAGGCAAAGAAGAAAGCAATCCTCACAAAAAGCGGCGGAATGATGACGGCCTTCTTGCCCACGGCGGCGGCAAAGTCTTTTGACCGGACAAAATCTCCCGGCGGGCACATTATGAATATCTCGTATTGGTGTTTGACCGCTTCATCAAAGGCAAGCTTGGTGATGATGTCGTTTACATCGTCTTCGTGGACGTACTGCCTCGCCCACTTGGCGGTGGCGGGCACTATGGCCACAAGCACAGAGAGAGCTCTGTATATCCAGGATGACTTGAGGTCGCCCGCGAGCACAGATTGCAGGCCAAAGCGTATGCGCATCTTGCGGCCGCGCGGGCCGGTGATGGCGGCGGGACGCACCACAGAGACCATGGGCTTGTGCGAGGCGGTCTTGTATTTTTCTTCCAAATGAAGCTCGCTTATGCGCTTCTCCTCCGAGTAAGCGTAGTCGCTCGGACGGAACGGATCTTTTTCCGAGAATCTTTTTTCAAAGGTATTGCTCTCGTATGCGCCGTAAGATGCAACGGTGGAGAAGTGGATGAATCTTTTTATTGACGGGTTGGAAAAAGCAAAATCAAAAACCTGGTCGGAGCCTTGTATGTTGAGGCGGCGGTTTGCTTCGGGCTTGCCATAGACGGCTCTTATCTGCCATGCGCAGTTTACCGCCACATCGGGATTGTGAGAGAGAGCTTTTTCCTGCCAGCCCTGGTCTGCGGTGCTCGCCTTGATGAAAATTATTTTGGGATTGTTGACCAGCATCTCCGGCTCGTCTTCTATGTCTACGGCGATAATGGAAGACACGTCGTCCCTTTTTGACCACTCATGGGCAAGCATGGCCCCCACATAGCCTGCGGCGCCGGTAATAAGTACGGAATGCTTGTTTTTTTCCATGGCAATTACTCTACCACGAATTACATTCCCGCGCGGGAAAGTATGGTTTTTAGCGTCCTTAAGGCGATTTTTGCATCAAGGGGCAGGGAGCGGTTTTTGATGTAATAAAGGTCGTAGGACAGGCGCAAGCGCGTCTCCTCCACCGACTGCGGGGGCTTGTCCTGGTTGATCTGGGCCCAGCCGGAGAGGCCCGGACGGATGATATTTCTGGTGGTGTAATAAGGGATTTCGGAGGCAAGCTTCATGCCAAGGTCGTAAATATCGGGCCGGGGGCCGATGAGGGAGAGGTCGCCTCTCAGGACATTCCAGAGCTGGGGCAGTTCGTCTATGCGGGTCTTGCGCAGAAACTTGCCAACTCTTGTGCGCCTCTCGTCCCCTTCGGATATCCATTTGCCACCGTCGCTTCCCTTCATGCTTCTGAACTTGTACAGACGGATTATTTTGTTGTTCTCCCCCACCCTGTCCTGGGATATGAAAACATCGCCGCGGTCTTCAAGCTTTATGGCAAGAGCAACCAGCGGGGTGATGATGAGGGTCGGGATGCCGAGCACCACGGAAACAGAGATATCAAATATTCTTTTGATGCTGTCGTAGGCGGCTCTGCCTGTATTTGAGATGTTTTCTATAAACCAGGTGTAGTGCAGTATGGACAGCGGCACGCGATCAAAAATCTCTTCGTACATTTTGTACATGTCTATAAACCTTACTTTGGAGAAGATGAGATTGTAGAGCTTTGGAGCCAAAGACACCGACTCCTCGCTTGAGAGGTCCATAACGATGAGCGAAGCTTCGTCTTCGTGAATCTTTACCGACAAATCCTCTCCGCCGGAAGCCGAGGAAAAATCAAAAACCGAAGAGAACTTTAGCGGATACCTGTCGTTGCCGTTTATCTCTTCGTAAACCTCTTTTGCCTCCGGACTGCCGCCAATGAGAATGGCCGGACGGCGTTTGCGCGCGCCGATAACCACAGTGGCAAGGCCGACCCTCCACCAGACAAGCAGGCCGAAAGAAAAGAGAAGATACAAAAACAGGTTGGTCTTCGGGGTGATGCCAAAATAAGGAATGAGATAGAAAAAAGAAATGGCCAAAAGAATGTTTGCCATTTGGGCATGGAGCAAAGTGGCAGGTACGCGGCTCTTTAGTATCAGGGTGTGCTTTTCATAAAGGCCGGCGATAAAAAACACGGCAACGCTTATGGCAAAGAGTACCGAGAAAGGCAGGAGATGGGATGACACCAAGTGCCATGAAGGCAGTGCCCAGTACCTGACGGCAAGCATCAGCCACAAAGCAAGCAAAAAAGATACAAGGTCGCCCAGGAAAAGTATCATAGGCTCCCTCTTGTTGAGAAAACTCATAAGGTAAGCCCTATGTTACACCTATGAGATGCCTTTGCAACCCCAAGACGGGGCTTTGGCGCTTGGGCGAAGCTTGAGGTAGAATGCGGCTATAAGGGCGAGAAAAGCGCAAAAAATATGGCTAATACGAGAAAAAATAAAGTGCTTTTCCTCATAACCAAAGGCAATGTTTGGGGCGGGGCGCAAAGGTATGTGTACGACCTTGCTACCGGCCTGCAGGGCAAATTTGATATCTCGGTGGTTACGGGAGTGGGGGGGATTTTGAACGAAAGGCTCGATGAGGCCGGCATACCGACCAGAGAAATCCCCCACCTCAACCGCGATCTCTCTTTCTCCAAAGACATACTGTCCATATTTTATCTGGCAAAAATACTGAGAGCGGAAAAACCGGATGTATTGCATTTGAACAGTTCAAAAGGAGGGCTCTTTGGTGCAATGGCGGGCAGGCTTGCCGGAGTTAGAAAAATAATTTTTACTTCGCACGGCTGGGCTTTCAACGAAGACCGGTTCTTTGCCGGCACCAAGGCGCTCTTTTGGCTCATGCATGCTCTGACGGTGCTTTTGTGCCACAAAGTGATAGCGGCATCCGGCGCTGTTGAAAAAGACGCACGGCACTTCCCCGGCGCAGACAGAAAAATATCAGTCATACACCACGGAATACGGGAACCGCGATTTTTGGACAGAGGCGCGGCTCGCGGAGCGATAGAAGAAAAAACCGGACGCTTCCTCTCGGGCGACAAAGTGCTTATAGGCACCATAGCGGAGCTTCATCCGGTCAAGGGGCTTAACTTTGCCATAGAAGCCATTGAAGAGTGCATGAAAGAAAACCTGCCGGTGGAATATGTAATCATCGGCGGCGGAGAGCTTGAAAAAAAACTCAAAGAGCTGGTGGTCATGAAAGATCTTGAAGGCAAAGTTTTCCTTGCAGGCTTCATACCGGACGCCGCAACACTTCTAAAGGCTTTTGATATATTTCTCCTGCCGTCTGTTTCCGAGTCTTTCGGCTATGTGATAGCCGAGGCAGGCTTGGCGGAATTGCCGGTGATTGCCACCAATGTTGGAGGAATACCCGAAGTGGTGGATGAGAGCACCAGGGAGAGCCTCATCCCGCCGCGATCAAGCGGCGCCATCGCAACCGCTCTTGAGCCTCTTATACAAAATCCCCTCACCAGAAGCCAATACGGCAAAACTTTGAAAAGACACATTGAAGAAAAATTCTCGCTTGAAGAAATGCTCAAGAAAACATCTGTTCTGTATTTGGAATAAATATTATGAAAAGATGGGCACAGAGTCCCCTTCTTCTTTGAACTTATCTCCGTGCGTAGCCTGGGCGTAGGCGCTCATGCCGACAAGCATACCAAGGGCGAAGTATTCCGTAATGAGATGACTTCCGCCATAGCTCATAAAAGGCAGGGGGGTGCCGGTGATGGGGGTGATGCCTATGTTCATGCCTATATGTATGACAGTGTGGGCGGCAAGCATCATAAAAACACCCAGGCCATAGAGAGCTTCAAAGTTCGTGGCCGCCCTGTATGAAAGCGACAAAATGCGCCAGAAGACAATGCCGAAGCAGGCAAGGATTATCATGCACCCGACAAAGCCCCACTCCTCGGCAAAGGCGGCAAAAATGAAGTCTGTTTCGTATTCCGGCAAGAACTTCAATTTGGACTGGGTGCCAAAGCCAAGGCCCTTGCCCAAAATCTGCCCCGAACCGACAGCAATAGTGGACTGATGCGCGCTGTATCCGGCGCCGCGGATGTCGGTAAGCGGATTTACAAAAGTAATGATTCTCTGCTTCTGATAATCCTCAAAGGCAAAGAACCACAGGCCGGCAAAGACGGTCGCCACCAAGAGCAAAACCCCAAAAAAGTGTTTTCTTGAAATACCGGATACAAAAACCATGCCAAACCATATCAGGAAGATGATTATGGCCGAGCCGAAGTCCGGCTGGAAGAAGACGAGCAGTGCAAGAAGGGCCGCGTAGATGCCCGATATAAACATGTGCTCTATGCGGGCGATGTGCATGTGCCTGCGGGTGAAGTACTTGGCAAGTATCAGTATCAGCACCAGCTTTGCCGGATCAACAGGCTGAAGGGCAAACTGGCCCAGGTCAAACCAGCTTTGCGCACCCTGGAATATGTTTCCAAAAATATACAAGCCGAGCAAGACCAAGCAGGCCAGCACATACGCAGCCACCACAACACCCGTCCGGCGCAAAAAACGCCAGTCGATATTTGCCGCAGCAAAAAAAGCAATGAGGCCCAAAGCAAACCACAGTATCTGCCGGCCAAAAAAATACTGATCGGCCGTGAACGAGTTCATGGTAAACAGCCCCGCCAAAGTAATGACGGAGGCGGCGGATAAAAGCCACCAGTCAATATTTCTCAAAAACCGGCCGAGTAAGGAAGCGAGATTCATTTACCTTTTATATCACCCTGTCGCGAAATCTGTACAGTATCTCAACGGATACGGGTTTTTTGGTGCAGATGGCGGTGGCTATGGATGAATAAATGCCCGAAAGAGCTTCGGTGTCCGGAGAGGCAAAATACTCCTCCGAGCTTGAGGCAACCTGCATGAGGAAAGAGTCTTTTACTTCCCTGCCAAGGCCTATGGTAAAGATAGAGACTCCACGGCTCTTCAGGGCGTCCGCTTCGGCAAGGGCCGCAGTTTCGGGAAAAAGGGGCGCTCCCGCTCTCGTTGGCACGGTGGGCTCTCCGTCGGTAAGAAGCACCAAGACTTGTCTTCTGGTGGCGTCATCAAGGGGGCCGAGCGCCTCATTGGTCTTTACGATGCTGTCGGATATGTTGGTGTTTTGTATTCCTCCCGTGCCGATAGCGATATTTTGCACCACATATTCCGCCCCCGGCCTGTCGAAAGAAAGCGGGAAGTCCACGGTGGCATCATTGGCGAATGTCACCACCGCCACTCTGTCCCTGTCGGAAAGCGACATGATAAACGACATGGCTGCGTTTTTTACGGCAGTCAAAGGCTCGGGCGGATTGTTGCCAAGGCTTGCCATACTGCCGGAGCGGTCTATGGCAACCACCGCATCCACCGGAAACTCACATACTTCTTCGGTCGTTCTAAAAGGCTGGGGCCATGTGAAGACAGCCTGGGCCTGGGAGTTTCGCGCGAGGTCGGCCAAGACCGTGCGCGAGGCTCCCACCGCATTGCCGCTTCCGTCAAACACCACTGCTGTAAGCTCCAAGGTGGCGATGTTTTCGGGCGAGCGGTTTTCTATTACGGCCTCCACTCTGGGAGCTGTTTCTGCATTAAGAAGCCTGACCGAGCGGGTAAATACATCCAAAGGCCTCTCTTCATTGCGCGTCCAGGATATGGGCTCGTTCCAGGTAAAAACGGCTCTGGCCGGCACCACATTGCCAAACGCAAGACCGCTTTCAAACACGGCAAAACGGGAATGCTTGGGTATGCTTGTATTGCCGGCCTGCTCGGCGATCATGGCGCCGTCCGCAGAAAATACGCGCCAGCCATATCCCACCGACTTTGCTTCGGCGTTTACATTTGGATTCTCCGCATACACAAGAAGGCTATAGACTCCCGGAGAGACCTCAAAAATGCGCGGATCCCAGCGCATGATGGGCCGATTCACTTCATGACTGCAAAGCAAATTGCATGCGCCGCCGCAGTCTACCCCCGTTTCGTTGCCGTTTTGTCTGCCGTCAAAGCATGATGCCGGCCTGTTTGTAACCGCTCTATATGCAAAAAAAGCGGCAATCACGCATACCAAAAATATGATCGCTACTATGATGAGTCTTCTTTGTGTGGCCCAGGGCAACATATGACATGTATCATACCAAAATATACGGCCCGACTGAAGATTAAACGCTTAGTCTTGGCGACTACCTACTTTCCCCCCACAAGAGTATCATCGGCACTACAGAGCTTAACTTCCGTGTTCGGAATGAGAACGGGTGGAACCTCTGCGTCAAATCACCAAGACTAAATTTTCAATCTTCATTTCATAAGTGCGTATCTGTGATGTGGGCCCGTTCCGGTAAAATTCTACCTGAACGGGCACGAGCCTGAAGGGATTTGAACCCTCAACCTCTCGATTGTTTAAACCGAGCGCTCTGCCAATTAGAGCTACAGACCCCAAAACAAATGTACTGTACTGCGGACTACATGCATCCAGAAGGAATCGAACCTTCAACCTCTCTTCAAGATACAAATGAAGAGCGCTCTATCCGAGTTGAGCTATGGATGCAAATACCCACATCGCAGATACTCACTTATTTCGGCAAACAAGGTAAGAAAAAATTCATTCCGAAAAACAGAGCACCAAGCGCCCTTGCGGGCAGTGCGATTTTAAGATTTCCTAACAGGAATCGGCCAATTAGTACTCCTCGGCTATAACGCATTACTGCGCGTACACCTAGAGCCTATCACGTGGTAATCTCCCACGGGCCTCAAACGATTCCTAATCTTGGGGTTGGCTTCCCGCTTAGATGCTTTCAGCGGTTATCCATTCCCGACTTAGCTACCCTGCGATGCCCTTGGCAGGAACAGCAGGTACACCAGAGGTCAGTTCACTCCGGTCCTCTCGTACTAGGAGCAAATCCCCTCAAGAATCAACGCCTGCAGTAGATAGGAGACCAACCTGTCTCACGACGGTCTGAACCCAGCTCGCGTAACTTTTTAATTGGCGAACAGCCAAACCCTTGGGAGCTTCTTCACCCCCAGGATAAGTTGAGCCGACATCGCTGTCTTAATTTGTCTTCCGTTACCGGAAGGATCGGACTATATCTTCATCCTTTCAATCAATCAAAAGGCGTTGGCGTATTAGCTGTTGCGTCTAGCAACAACTCTCGGTCTTGCGACCTCAGTCTCTACAGGGCTATAACTCAATTTGTATGACATGGACGGAACGATATGCAAGGCAATAATGCTTCGTAACCTGGGCAAGGATGATTTCTTCAATCTCAGCCGAGAATACTTCTTGTCTTTATTGACCGCACACTCTATTCCAATACGTTCAAGCATTTGTTTGCATAAAATCTGATCCCCATCGCTAAATTGCTGCGTATTGAGGTAAACATCGGATTCTCTGCACATGCTTCCGTCGTCCATGAACCACACAGCCAGCATTATTGGATCGAGTGTTATGTTTGATGGTATCCGTTTTGTCCCGCCTTGGTAGAAAATTTCATACATTTCTGTAAGTTCTCTACTTTGCCTGGTAGTAAATCTATACGCCACTCTGCCTCCATTGCCTTTGCGCATTTTTGGTGCGCTTTTGCACAAAGACTCGAGCATTTTGAATTTCCAATCGACATATTCCTTTTGAGAATAAGAATGATTGATTTCAAGAAGCGCATTACTTCTACCAGGAACAATTCTCAGATATCCATCTCCCAATAACGATCCGATAATTATTGATCGCTGTATTTGAGTTAAGCTTCCCACGGTATTGTCCATAATATTAATTATAATATGGAGTCCACCGTTATAAGCCACTATTTTATCTTATTCACCGAGCTATCTACTCGAATAATAAGACGGCTAATGCAATTACTCGCATGGCACCCCGATTCGTTAAGGTGCCGAACTGCGCCGTCGCTGTGGACGCTTAGGCGCAACTAGCCTGTTATCCCCAGGGTAGCTTTTATCCGATAATCTCCGGTCGCATCTAATGCGAACCATCGGTTCACTTGGCTCTGCTTTCGCATCTGTTTGACATGTACGTCTCACAGTTAAGCCCGCTTATGCCCATACACTATCGGCACGGTTTCCATTCGCGCCTAGCGGACCTTAATAGGCTCCTCCGTTACTTTTTAGGAGGATAGCGCCCCACTAAAACTGCCCACCAGATACTGTCCCTCGCCGTTTTTGCCGTCGGGGTTAGAAAATACGCAAACACAGAGTGGTATTTCACTGACGACTCCATCCCGCCCGAAAGCGGAACTTCAAAGTCTCCCACCTATGCTACGCAGTGCACACGTATTCTCAATATCAAGTTGCAGTAAAGCTCCTGGGGTCTTTTCGTCTAACTGCAGGTAACCGGCATCTTCACCGGTATTGTATTTTCACCGAGCAGGTCCCCGAGACAGTTCTCCAGTCATTACACCATTCGTGCGCGTCGGAACTTACCCGACAAGGAATTTCGCTCTTCTATTCCTCTACGAAGGACTATGTCTTCATCCTGTATAGCTCAATGAGCGATGCAGGAGCATGGCGTATAGTCTCTACGTGCCATGTTTGGACCCATATCCGTTACCGGATGTGGGGGTAGCTTTTTGTGTAATTTTTTCCAACCATTTATCTTTCCGTTTTTTAACAGTCCCAATCCTTCCGAAACCCTAAAGCTAGAGTTCCGGAACCTTAGGACCGTTATAGTTACGGCCGACATTCACCAGGGCTTATAACAGTCAGCAAACAAATCCGAAGACTCATTCACCGCCGTTATTTGACCTTCTGGCATTGGTCAGGTGTCACCCCCTATACATCCTCTTACGAGTTCGCAGGGAGCTGTGTTTTTGATAAACAGTTGCCAGAGATACTTTCGCTGCGGCCCGCATTGCTGCGGGCAAGCCTTATTCCGAAGTTACGGCTGCTTTTTTGCCGAGTTCCTTGGGGACTTCTCACTCGTTCGCCTTACTCTTCTCGAGCTGACCACCTGTGTCGGTTTGTGGTACGGGTACTTTCAGTTTGTGCTTAGAGACTTTTCTTGGAAGCGTGCTTTGAGAGCTTATCTCCGCCGAAGCGGAGCGTCGCGCCACATTTCGGATTCCTCATTAAAGAGAGTGCCCGGATTTTCCTGGGACACATCCTTGACTGCAGAGACGGAAATCCAATAATCCGCCTCTCATACTACACTTCGTCCTCCCATCGCAACTGAAAGAAGCCACGGAATATTCACCGTGTGTCCATCGGGTGCGGCTTTCGCCATCCCCTTAGGCCCGGCTAACCCTTCGCTGATCTACATCGCGAAGGAAACCTTAGTCTTTCGGCGTTCTGGATTCTCACCAGAATTGCGGTTACTTGTGCCAACATTCTTACTTCGCAACGCTCCAGTATGGGTCACCCCTTTACCTTCACAGCGGATGCGAATACTCTCCTACCACTCCCCGCGTGCGAACACGCGGGAAATCCTCAATTTCGGTACCATGCTTGAGCCCCGATAAATCTGCGGCGCGAGATCTCTGACTGAGTGAGCTGTTACGCTTTCTTTAAAGGATGGCTGCTTCTAAGCCAACCTCCTCAGTGTCGGAGAAATTTCACCACCTTAAGTGCACTTAGCATGAATTTAGGGACCTTAAGTAGAGGTCTGGGCTGTTTCCCTTTTGACCACCGGAGCTTAGCCCCCGGAGTCTAACTGCCGAGTAATTAACCTGGAGTATTCGGAGTTTGATAGGTTTCGCGAGATTTCTCCCTGTCGAAACCTTCCAGTGCTCTACCCCTCCAGGGTACGCTCGACGCGAACCCAAAAGCTCTTTCGGAGAGAACCAGCTATTACCAAGTTCGATTAGCTTTTCACTTCTTACCACAAGTCATCCGAGAGTATCGTACGGCTCAACGGTTCGGGCCTCCATCTGCCTTTCGGCAAACTTCACCCTGCTCATGGTAAGCTCACTTGGCTTCGGGTCTAATGCATACTACAAAGTCCACGTAAAACGTGGCACGCGCGCTATTCACACTCGGTTTCCCTGCGGCTCCACCCTCGCGGGCTTAGCCTATGCGCAGTATGCATTAACTCGTTGGCTCATTCTTCAATAGGCACGCCATGACGGTTACGCTTGCGCGTCACCGCTCTGACTCCTTGTAAGCATGTGGTTTCAGGTCTATTTCACTGCCCTCCCGGGCTTCTTTTCACCTTTCCCTCACGGTACTAGTTCACTATCGGTCTCTTAAAGTATTTAGCCTTACCGGTTAGTTCCGGCAGATTCCCCCGAGCTATTCGTGTCTCGAGGTACTCAGGAACACTGTCAAAAGAGACATGTTATTTTCGCGTACGGGACTATTACCCCCTCGGGTGTCGCTTTCCAACGACTTCCACTAACAACATGTTTTGTAACTCTCCTCCCAATAAATGGGACGACAGTGCCCTACAACCCCCAGCTCTAATTTTGCCGGACAACTCTAATAAAAGAATTGCCTTGGCAAAATTAGGGCTGGGTTTGGGCTACTCCGCTTTCGCTCGCCGCTACTAACGAAATGTTTCCCGCCAAAGGCGGGATTGTTTTCTTTTCCTCCGGGTACTGAAATGTTTTACTTCCCCGGGTGTACGTGCAGGCGTCTAGTCCTGCACTACCACTAAAAAGTGGTAGGGTTTCCCCATTCGGAAATCTTCGGATATATCGGTTGCTTGGCACCTCCCCGAAGCTTATCGCAGCCATGCTACGTCCTTCATCGCCTTTAAGAGCCTAGGCATCCACCACATGCTCTTCAAATTTCCCATCAGGAAATCTGAAAACCGCACTAACGAGCGCCACTACATTTCTCTTGCGAGAAGCGTGTGGCACTTTTCATGTTTGCTTGATGCTCTGTTTTCCGGAATGAATATTCACAGAAAACAGTACTTACAATTTTTCTTACCTTTCCTGATCGTCCGACGCACCAAAGACCCCAATACTACCAATGAAGGTAGCAAGAGTGGCGTCGTGTCAGAATGAAGTTTTCAAAGAACACTGTTGTGAGAGAAACTAAAAACCGCCTTTCGGCGGCTTGGCGCAAAACGCCAAAAAGGGCTATGCCCTAAGCCACCGTTTTTGGTTAATCGTTTTACTCATAACAGACAAGGAGTAAGTATACCCATGGCCTTTCTTTTGTCAACAGGTAAAAAGGCGGGAAATAAGGGTCAACAAAAGCCTATAATTTGACCCTCATTTTGGGCTTGATTTTTGCAGGCCATTATGCTATAATTAGAGGGTAGGCCGTCAAAGGACGCGGGGCTCTTTCAGAGCCCCGCGTCCTTCTCCTTTTACAGACTATTTATATATATCTACCCGCGGCGAGATTTTATGGATGTGTAGATAATGAGTATAAGAGAGTGAATGACAAACCAGCCGTAGAGCAATCCAAGAACCAGCGGACCAAGATCAATGCCTATCCCGCCAAGGCCTGAACCGGATTTGAATGCACCGCTGGTAGTGATGAAGGTAACCACCAAAACAACTGGCACGGCCTTCATTGCAAACTTTTTCCAACGGGTGAAAACATTTGGGTCAAAAGGAAAAGTGATTATGGAAGGCAACAGCAAGATTATCAACGATAAAAATCCATAGGCAGTAAATAAAACCGCATCGTAACAACCCCAATTAGTGCCACACAATAGATCGTTGTTATAAACATACAGGCATAAACAAAAAATAAAGAAAGAAAACAAATGGAAACCAAACACCATTTTCTTAGTTAAAAATTTCATAATGTTATTTTAACAATCCCATAATCCAACGCCACACGGCTATGAACACATTCTTCAAATATTGCAAAAGTCTGCTGAATAAAGATTCTTTTAATTCCTCCATCTTCCCTTCTCTATTTTCTTGCAATGGCTCACTGACGCTGTCATCAGTTGTTGCTTGAAAAAGCGTGTTTACCGATTGCGCTATTGGCACATCAAAATCAGAAAGCGTCTCGTACGTGCTTTCTTCCACAGACTCCGCTGACTCCACCAAAACACTTCCCGCACTTGAACCCGCACTGGAAGAAATATCGGGAGTAGCAAGAGCAGGTTCCGGCACCACGGCAAGCAGCGCAGAGTAATTGGTTTCAAAATCACCATCTCCTTCAAAATCTATCAGCATATCCCCTGCTTCGTTTATGGTGCCTGAAGAAAACTCCATCATGACCACGGTGGAAGTAGCTGTTGGCACTCCGGAAAACTCCATTGAACCCACCAGCAAATCCCCTTCCCACTCCTCTATCTCCAGAGTAAACGATCCGGAAGCTATGCCGTTAAGCTTCACTGTTGGATTGGCTTCTACTGGTACCTTTACCACTTGCACCTCTCCGTAAGTCTTGAATGTAGCTCCGGGAATATCTGAAGCGTTCTCACTTACTTCATTGCCATTTTCGTCTACCACTGAAAGAGCTAGGGGTGAATGAAGGGTAAATCGCAGACGATTGCCCTTGGTAATATTTGGTTTGATACTCCCTATATATTGAGGTACTACGTTTGATGATTTAGTAATTATATTATTAACTAAAAGAGACCTTACTTCAGCAATCTCCAAGATATCTTTATGTTCCGTACGTGAGAACGGTTTGGGAAATAAATCAAGAAGTATTTTGTTGTAACTATCCAAATCAACCCACCACCTTTTCACATTCACCGCATCATCCATGGCGAGAGCGCTGGGAGCGACAACCGTGCCGTCTCCGTCAATGATCTCGTTTGGCGTGTAGAGGATAGTCGGCTGGTAATTTATGCAGGGAGAAAAGCCGACAACAGACACCGCATTCAAACGCTCTGCACACTCTCTGCTCGTCTTGTAGGTTATGCCCGCCAGAGTATCTTCGCCGATACCCGCAATTTGATGCACCACGATACCGGCAGGAGCTTGCCAGGAAGAGCCTATTGACTGAGCAAGACCTTCGGCTTGCGCGAGAAGCGCGGCATTGCCGATGGCCGGATTTTTCACTTCCCCATAACTCGGCACATCGCGCCCTTCGGCTCCAATCACAAAATCATGCAGTTCCTGGCCATTGCTTATGGCAAATCCGTAGCGGTCTATAAACTGATTTGTCAGTTCTCCTTCCTCAAAGACAACCAAAGGCGTGTTGATAGACACGCCGGGGTTTGAATAATAATCGCCGTCCGGCAGAAGCTGGTAGGCCGATGGCATATTTTGCGCAAGCTCCCGCGCACCGGCAGGAGACATCACCGCAGGAAGCCAGTTGAACGGAATACCCGAATCATACCCATGAAGCAGTACCCCAATAGCTTGAGGTGTGCCAATCTGCGGCACTGCTACAAGCACCACCTGATCCACCAGGCTAGCGGCTTCCGCCCCAAGGCTGTTCAGCAGAGCTTTTGTTACCAGACCGCCGTTTGAGTGTGCCACTATCGTTACCCTGCCCGTCTGGGAACTGCCGGCAAGTCTGCGAAGCTCCTGCTCTATATAAGCGGAATCCGCCGCCAAAATATCCGGCAGAGAAAGGCGCCAATCGTAGGGCACTGCGGAGTAATCGGCTATTTGTCCGGCACTCTTTTTTTGTGCGAGGTCGCCAATAAAAGATTTGTATATATTTCTCCCGATGGAAGCGGAATGAATCTCGTCTATCACTTCATCGGCATATATGTCTTGCCCTATACTTTTCCCCTCTTCATCCAGATAAAGCCTTTCTATGTCGCCACCGCTAAGAGGTTCCCATAGTTTGCCGTTGCCGTCATGCAGTCTTGAAGCCATGACGCCCGGCATAAAAAGCACGCTGGAGCAGCACTGCGGACTGCTAATGTATAGGGTGGGATCCGAAGTGAGCCAGTTGGAAAAATCTAAGTCTCCGGTCATGTAAGCACCAAGGCCGTCCGGATTTAGCTCAGGATGGAGTGGCCCCGTGTCGCTTCCCCACCAGTTTTCCTGCACCACTACAGTGTTGGGAGTACCGCTATACACATTGAACATACCTTCCGTATTGCCAACCACGGAAGACCTGCTCATATAAAAGTCGCCGCCGAATACGAGAATGCCCGTGTAGCTTTCGCTTAGTCTGCTTCTCTCTATGACCGAAAGACCGGAATTCTGGAGGATGTTGGAAGACCCGCCGCGGGCTACCACAGAATCTCTCAGCCCAAGCTCCCCTCCATCTACAGCAATGATACTTTGAACAAACGGAGAGAAACTGCCGCCATAATAAATGTGCGTGTGATCTATATTTACTTTGCCGCCCGCCCTTATGTGTATCCTGCCCCAGTCGCCCGGTGCGGGAGAGCTTTCTGCGCCATCGTTGTTTGTGTCTCCCGCGACAGTGTCATCCTTCATAGAAGTGATGGCCACCGGCTCCTCGGCTGTCCCCAAAATATTTAGTTCTCCACGTACATCAAAGGACCCGCCTTCATACATCTTCATCACCACTCCCGGGGCTATGGTCAGGCTACCTTCTTCGTCTACAAAAATAAATGCGGGGGCATATGGCATTGAGTCTTTGCCGAGATAAAGATCTCCATCGCTATTGTAGGCGCTCAGCAATATGCCGTTTATGGTATTACCCGAAGCTGTATTGCCGGAGTTGTAAAAGCCGTTGTTATAAAGTGCCACCTGCACGGCGATATTGTTATCCTCAAAGTGATTTCCTATAAGGACTACATTTTCTGTCTCCCCCGATACAAATCCGGCTGCGATATGACCCGATGAAAAATTGTTTGTAAATTCCACCGAGCCTTTTATTATCTCTGCACCGTATTCTTGATTATCCATAAAAACAGAGGAGTCTATTGTGGATTGGCCGGACACTTGCCTGAATCCGGAATATTCTGAATGTTTAATTTTTACGTCATTCAATTCTACGACGCCCCCGTGATTAACAATCGCGCCGACGCCGGCAAGATAAGCAAATTTTCCTCCATACAAAATATCCGCCGATTGCACAGAAAGGCTGCTTCCCGCCCGCACAGCGATAACCCCCCAATCAGCGCGCGCGGGAGAAGAGGCATCTCCGTCCATGTTTGTATCTCCGGCAACAGAGTCATCTTTTATGGATGTGAAGACCACCCTGTCTGCTCCCTCTCCGCCAAGAACCTCCATGGTGCCATCATAAATATCTATATACACGGCCGGTAAAACCTTGATTACCGTACCCGCTTCTATTGTCAGGGTAGCTCCATCATAAATCCCAAAATTGAAACCAAGTATATAGGGACTGCCGGAAGGGCCCCATACGGTGTCAGCAGCTATGCTCTGCATAATCAAAGTGCCCTCATACGGATTATCATCTTCTGCAAAGACAAAGGAGATGGGCCAAACAGCCAGAGCAAAAAAGAAAACGGCCGATATTATTTTGCGAAGATTTTTGACCATATTGAGTTTATTATTGAAAACATACCTCCCCGCTCCGGTACTGCAAACACGGCCGCCGCGCCTTCAGGCGCGGCGGCTCCTCCTGAATTATTTTCTCCCTGCGCAGAAACCACCTGCACAAAAGCGCTCGTTCTGGTATTTGCCGCAGAGGAGGGAGCGGCTTGCGAAGGCGCGGCCGAACGCGGAGCCTGCACGGGCCGGACATCGCTCAATCCAAATATTTCCCCTATGGGAGAAACCAGCGCCAAGTCCTGTCCGTACTGCGCCCCGCCAAACACTTTGCGCAAATTGAGCACCACGGAAGCGCCCGGTAAGATGATCACCTCTCCGTACACCGGGGCTTCCAGGCCAGAGGAGCGCACGCGCCATTTGTACAAATTTATTTCCTTGCTTCCGGCATTTTTCACTTCAAGACCGCTTTGGCCCGCGCGCTTTATCTCAAGAGAAGGGTTAAAGACTTCAACGGTTGTACGAGAAACAGACGAGCTTTTATCAAATTTCAGATTGAGCACCACTTCATATTTGCCCGGATACTCATACACATGCTCTACTGTCTCTCCGTACGCCACGGCCCCATCGCCAAAAGACCATTCATAAGCCGCGCGGCGGGATGGCAACGTTCCCTTGTTGGTCTCTGCGCCAAACTGGATGGGCGATCCGGCCGCGGCGATCCTGTGCCTTCCGGCCGAAACCTGCAAATCTTCTTCTTTTGTCGTGTTTTGCAAAGGCGAAAGATTCACATAAGAGAAGTGAGTAGAGACAACGGCGGGAGGAGGCGGAGTGTTTTGCTGTTGGGAGTTTGACGGCGTAGTGGTGGCATTCTGATTTTCCTCGGCTTCTTCTTCGTTTTCGGGTACAACATATCCTTCTTGGGCATTGTAAGCACCCGGCGTAGGAATGGCCGCAACCCAGGTTCCAGCGTCAGTGCGTTGCAATGAATTACCATCACCACTGGCACCCATGCCGGAAGAATAAGACACGCCATCAATATCACTGCCCGCAACGCGCAAAGACACAGCTCCGGCAGTATTGTTCAATGACGCAAAAGCGCTGATAAACAAAGTGCCGGAAAAACCGGGCCAATCGGACAAAAAAGCTTCGGCATTCCTGGCAATCACAGCATATTGCCCGGGCTCCAAGAGTTCTGAACCATTAACCAGAGTAAGGACATGCGCGGCACTCACAAAAAGACGCCAACTGGAACCACCGGAACCGGTTACGATATGCACCGCTTCGGAGCCGGTATTTTGTATTTCCACCCATTCCCTATTGGTATCCGTACCGGGCAAATCGTACATAATCTCGGAAATGACGACCTGGGCCGTTGAGGAGGACGGCCAGAGAGTGAGGCCAAAAATGATTGCAAAGAAAAACCTATGCATATGCAAGTTATGGGGAAAAACAAAAGCACCCATACAGGTGCTCTATCTCAGCAGAGTTCCGATGAGGCGTGGCATGGTGTCGCTTCGGAGAGCGACGTATGCCACCTGTCCGTAAAGAAGAAGATAGCGCCGGAGACAATCAGTATGCCAACAAATCCCGTAAAAAACTTGAAGAAGGTTGCGCCAAAATATTTCCTCATCGTGTAAAAATACTATCACACACTTCCGCCTTTAGTACAGAAGCTTAGTAGGAAAGCTGGCTCACTATCCTGCCGGCGCTGTCGTACAAAGTGATGACCTCATCGCTGTTTGCCCAAAATTCAAAACCCTGGTTGAGGAAAACCCTCCACTCTCCTGTGTAAAACTTGGGATCGTTGCCATGGGCGGAGATGCACCCTTCATAATTCGCCCTTTCGTTCAAGAAAGCCACACAACTATTGGCCAGGCTGTATCTGCCGTCCACATATCCGCATTCCACCCCGCCGCCGGAAGCTCTGACGCATTCGTTGGTTATAGACGTATGGCAGGGCGAAATGCCTCTTATATAGCTCTGGCAGGACGAGTCAAAAGAGGAAATCTCGGCCGGAGTGGCAATATCCGGGCAATAGACGCCGATGCGCGGGGAAAACGGTATGGCATCCCTTCCTTCCTGCAAATACCCGCTGCACATATTCAAAAGCTGTGAGGGCCTGGGGATGTTGTTGTGCGGAGGGAGATTACCGGTAACAACCACCGCCTTCTCACCGGGTGCGAGCACTATGGGAGTAAAGGCGTTTGCCCTGTCCGGCCTGTATAGGCGCACGCCCTGGGGTATAGTCGTCCTGTCCGAGGGGAAAGTGCGCGTCTCGCTTCCCACCCTGTAAACACGCTGGCCTTTGCCATTTTCCAGAGTCATACCGGATATATTTACAGGGGAAGAAGATACGTTGGTGAGCACTATGTACTCGCGCCTTGAATCGGTCTGCGACACTCCGGAAGTGTCTATGCGTATGGAGTACCCTGTGGACTGCGATCCGCCTTCGCTTCCGCCGGAAGGGGGTATGAGGTTTAGGGAAAAGACGCCCTGCCCGGGCTCACTTGGGGTGGCAAACATGAGGAAGGTCAATACAAAAGCCAGGCCAAGCACCAAAAACACCTGGAACATTCCCCTTTCATTGCGAAAAATCATGCATACAGTATAGCCCATACAGCCCTTAGCCCCCAAACTACCAAGGTCTCACCTTGGAGTTATCCACAGGTTCTCAGATATCAGCCGTGCTCTCCAACTTGTCCATCCCGAGGTGAGACCTCGGCGTCTTGGTTGAAGCTTAGCCAATCGGCCACTTCTTCTTTTATGCCTCTATCGGAAAAATAGTCCGGAAAGGCCTCCTGATTTAACAATTCTGCGTTTTCCTTATGATCCAGGTAGTTTCTATAGCTTGAATACCTATATTTCTCCACAAAATCCCTGATTTTCTGAGAATCGGCCGCGGCATTTTCCCTCCAGTCCGGGTCAATCAATTTGGCGGGATTCAGGTGAATATACGAGAAAAGGTACTTCAAATACTCGTCCGTATCGGCATGCTCCGCCTTGAAGGCCCCTTCAAACAACTTACCGGTCCTCTTATTTTTGATATTAAAGTACATAGAATAGGCTGTACAAAGCTTTTTCATAAAGGATGTTATGCCGTTTTCCTCCTTTTCTCGTACCAAGATGTGAAAGTGGTTCGGCATAAGGCAAAAAGCCCCAATATCTACCAAAGTATCACCTCGGATGAAGGCTAGCCGTCCCAAGGTCTCACCTTGGCGTAGGCGGTTTATGTAGTTTTTCATCTCTATTTTGTTGCTGCCGTTACAAAAGAACAGGAGGTAAATAAACCTTATGTAGTCAAAATCGTTTAAAAATATAGTTCTTTTGTCGTTGCCGCGATTGTAAAGGTGGTAGAACTCCCCGGGGGCAAATGAGATTTTTCTATTCATATCATAAAATAATGATACCCCACCGCCGCCAAGGTGAGACCTTGGAGTTATCCACAGGGCATTGGCTTGGCCCTTGCTCTTACAGTAGCCGTTCCGGCTTCTGCTCAGACCATCGCCGAGCTCCAGGCTTTGATTGCACAGCTTACTGCGC
>CAZKKF010000014.1:0-2661 GCA_964553285.1 uncultured Candidatus Saccharibacteria bacterium
TAGCTGGCCGCGGCGGCCACACCGATCAGAAGGGTCGAAACGGCGGCAAAGGTCGCCGGATCGGTGGGCGCGATTCCGAAGAGCAGCGTGTCCATGAAACGCGTCAGCGCCAGCGCACCCGCGGCGCCGATGGCCACTCCCGCCGCCACGGGCGCCATGCCTTGCGCGAGGACGAGGAGCGTCACGTTCCGGCCGGTCGCGCCCAGGGCCATCCTGATGCCGATCTCCGTCGTCTGCTGGTTGACCGTGTAGGACAACACGCTGAAGACGCCGACGATCCCCAGTACCAGCGCCACGAGCGCGAAAAGGCCAACCAGCATCATGGACGAGCGCGCAGAGGCCGTCGCCCGTGCGATGACGTCGTCCATGGTGCTGATCCTCACGATTGGGATGGCCGGATCGATCCGCCTCACGTGCTCCCGGACGGAGCCGGCCATCGCGGCCGGGTCGATCGAGGTCCGGACGGCAAAGGTCAGGCTGGACAGCCACGGCGCCACGGCGCCGTGCGGGATGTACACCGCTTCGGATCGGTCCTCGTCGAGACCCGCCTGCTTGACGTCCGCCACGATGCCCACGATCTCGGCATCGGAGGCGATGCGATTGTCCGGCGCGCCGAGGTAGATACGGCGGCCGAGCGGGTCCTCGCCCGGCCAGAAGCGCCGGGCAACCGATTCGCTGAGGATCACGCCGTTGAAGCGCCCGAGACGATCGTCGGGCGTGAAGTCGCGCCCTCGCAGGATGGGGATGCCCAACGTCGCGAAGTAGTTCCAGCGCACGATGCGATAGGGAACCGCCGGCGGTGTTTCGTGGGCCGGAAGCGGGCGGTCGATGATGTTGAACCAGGCGCCGGTGCCTCTGCCAGCCACCGGCAAGGTCGTGGTCAGCGTGACGTCGCGAACGCCAGGAAGCGCTTCGAGTTCTGTCGCCAGCCGCTCGAAGAGAGCGGAGCGCTCGACACCGGAGCGATACGCTGGCGGCGCCGTGGCCGTGAAGGTCAGTAGACTCTCCGCGCGGAAGCCTGGCGGCACGTGGCTCAGACGCGCGAAGCTCTGCGCGAGGAGCCCGGCGCCGACGAGCAGGATCAATGCAAGGGCCAGTTCCGATGCCACGAGAAGGCTCCGCGGTCGCCGGGCCCAGGAGCTGCAGGGCCGGGAACGCGCCGAACAGAAGACCCGCCAGGATCGACAGTCCGGCCGTGAAGGCCAGCACGGTCGTGTCGAGCTCGACGCCCTTCAGGCGCGGGAGGTCGTCGGGGAGCGAGGTCACGAGAACGCGGAGGAGCGCCGAGCCCAGGACGATGCCCGCGATTCCTCCGAGCACGGCCAGGAGCATGCTCTCGGTCAGGAATTGCCGTACCAGACGCCAGGGCCTCGCCCCGAGAGCCTGGCGCACCGCCACCTCTTGCCGTCGCGTCGACGCGCGCGCGAGTTGGAGGTTGCCGAGGTTCGCACAGGCCACCAGCAGGACGAACGAGACCGCGCCCATCAGCAGCAGCATCCGCGTTTCCACACCGTCGAGGAGGATCTGCCTGGCCGGGGCTACCGCGGCGGTCGCATTCTGCGTGTGTTGCGGATACTCGCGGCGAATGCCGTCCATGATGGTGTTCAACTGCGCCCGGGCCTGGTCGATCGACGTGTCCGGCCGGAGCCGCGCCAGTCCCGCGAGGAAGTACTGATCCCGGTTGTTCCGGAATGCGGCGTCGAACCGTGCGGGCAGCCAGTACTCGTAGTCGAAGTCGAGAAACGCAAAGTCCGGCGGCATCACGCCGACGATGGTGTGAGGGGTGGCGTTGATGGTCAGCGGTTGACCGATCGGGCTTGTGGTGCCGAACAGCCGGCGTGCCAGGCCCGTGCTCAGGACCACGACTGGAGCGGCTCCAGGTTCGTCGTCTGTCACGGCCAGCGCACGTCCTTCTGCCGGTGGCCGGCCCAGCACGTCGAAGATGTTGCCGACGCTGAGCCCGCCCCGAATGCGTTCCGCTGTGTCATTCCACGTGACAATGCGTTCGGTCGGCGCAAAGCCGGCCATGAACTCGAACGCTGTCGCGCCCTTCATGAAGTCGTAGACGTTGCCCGGCGTCGTGCTGTCGAGCTCCTGTCCTCCGTCGGTGCGCTGTCCGAAGATCACGACCCTGTCGGGTTCGTGGAATGGCAGCGGCTGCAGCAGAACGCCATTGACAACGCTGAAGATGGCGGTGTTGGCGCCGATGGCCAGGGCCATCGTCACCACCGAGACCAGCGTGAATCCCGGCGATCTGGCAAGCATGCGCACGGCGTAGCGCAGATCCTGGACGATGGACGCCAGCATGGATGGTCTCTCCTGGGGCCACGAAAGCGATTGATCGTCGACACGTCGCGACGGTGATGCGCCGCGCCGCTCGCGCCATGCGAAGCGCACGAGCGCGGCCAGCTCCCGTGCGAACAGGCGAGGCAGTACTCCCGAACCGCCGCGACGCCGGGCCTCGACGACCTGCTGGTCGAACACGGCCGCCATCTCCGGGCCGTGCCGGTCACGAACGTCCCGGGGAAGCAGTCGAAGCGCCGCGCGATAGATTCCGGTCATGCCTTGCGAGGCGTCAGCTTCTTCTGGCGTGCCATCTCCAGCAGCCGCCCGAGCCTCGCGGTCTCGAGCCGTGCCACGTCGAGGCCATAGTCGGTAATC